>JANXTJ010000015.1 GCA_025352485.1 Salinibacterium sp. | reverse complement strand
AGGGCACCGAGCACGGTGCCGAGCACTCGGCCACGGCCCCCCATCAGCGAGGCGCCGCCGATGATCGCAGCCGAGATGGCCTGGATCTCGTAGCCGGTACCGAGATCCGCTGGCACGTTATTGTTGCGGCCCGCGAGGATGATTCCGGCGATCGCCGCGCACGTTCCACTCAGTACATATGACTGCGTCTTCACCCAGCGCACGGCGATGCCCGATTGGCGGGCAGCGACGGCATTGCTGCCCACCGCAAAGAAGTGAGTCCCCAGCCGGGTGCGGCGCAGAACCCAGCCGACGATTAACGCGAGGAGGAGTGCGATCAGCATCGGGAAGGTGACCGGACCGAACAGGGGGTTGAGGCCGCCAATAACGTAGTACTCGCTCGTCATGTACCCGATGAGCGGCACGCCCTGGGTGGCGATGTAGAGCAGGCCGCTGGCGAACCCCAGCATGGCCAGCGTTGCAATGAAATCGGGCAGGCCCACGCGGGTCACGAGGAACCCATTAAGTAGTCCCGCCGCGATTCCGACAAGTATGGCGCAGATGAAGGCGATGAAGAGCGGCGCGCCCGACTTGATCACCGTTGCTGCGACGCCCGCGCAGAGGGCCATGACAGCTCCCACTGACAGGTCGATTCCGCCCGAGATCAGCACGACGGTCATCCCGATCGAGAGGATCATTACCGTGACGCTGCTACCTACGAGGTTGTAAATGTTGTTGCCCGCGTAGAAGACCGGGAGGGCGCAGGCCGCGATGAGGGCGAACAGCAGGAGCAGCGAGATGACGCCGAGGGTGGGGTCGACCAGCAGGCGCTCCCAGGCGTTGCGGAGGCTCTCCGCGGCTGAGCGTCGATTACTTACCATTGTCGTGGCTCCGTTCGATCGTCGCGATTGCGGTGTCCTGCTCCGCGGGTTTTGCGCGGTTCGACGCGAAGAGTGCGGTTCTGTGCAGGGCGCTCCGCAGGATGACCCCACGCACCTGGCGTTCGAACACGACGCCGAAGACGATGGCGAGCGCGGTAACGATGCTGAAATAGACCGGGTCGACGTTATTGAGACGTAGGCCCTGCTGGAGGGTCGCGAGGAAGAGTCCGCCGACGAGTGCAGCCCAGACGCTGCCGCCGCCGCCGGCTAGGGTGATCCCGCCGATCACGGCCCCGGCGATGGCGATGAACTCATACCCGATGCCGAGGAACGCTTGCACCGCTCCCAGTCGCGAGGCGATGAGGACTCCCGCCACTCCCGCGAGTAGCCCAGACGCCGCGAATGTAAACAGCCGCAGGTGCGGCACGCTGACGCCCGCGACATTCGACGCCTGTGCCGAGATGCCGACCGCGTAGAGCCTCCTGCCGATGACTGTCTTTGCGAGCAGGAGCTGCGCGATGATAAAGATCGCGCCAGCTATGTAGAGCGAAGTGGGGATGCCGAACACGGATCCTTTGGTGAGTTCAGCGAATCCGGGAACCGTGACGCCCTGCAGCGGCCGAACCTGCGAGAGCACGACGAGGAGACCCGCCGCGACGTTGAGCGTCGCCAGCGTGACAATGAAGTCGTTGATCCGGAGGTAGGCCACGAGGAATCCATTGACGAGACCGAACAGCAGCCCGGTACCGCAGCCGACGGCGATTCCGGCGGCGAGCGGAGCGCCCTGGACAAGGGCGAACATCGTCGTGCCGGCGCTGAGCCCAGCGACGGTTCCGACCGAGAGGTCGATGCCACCGCCGATGATCACGATCGCGACGCCGAGGGTGATGAGGATGATCGGAATGCCGTTGGTCAGGAAGTTGGCCACGGTACTGCCGTTAAGAAACACCGGGTTCAGCAGCTGGAACACCACGACCGCAAGGATGAGTACCAGAGTCATGGGCATGCCCGGGATCGACATGATCCGGGCGAAAGGGGATGACGATTTCATGAGGTTTGTCCTGCCGCGCTCAAGGTGAGGACCTCCGACTTGATGCGGGCGAAGTCGCCCGCCTCAATCGCTGCCGGAATGTCCCTGACTTCGCCGACGATCTGTCCTTTCTTGAGTACGAGCACACGGTGGCTAAGTTCGAGTAGCTCCTCGATCTCCGATGCGATGAGGATTGCCGCTCCGCCTTTCGCCGCGTAGTCGCGGACGAGGGCGTGCACGTCGACCTTGGCGGCAACGTCGATGCCCTGAGTCGGCTCGTCGAAGATGAGGAGCTTGGGGGAGGTGTTGAGGCATCGTGCGACGATGGCCTTCTGTTGGTTGCCGCCGCTGAGGTTACCGATGCGAGCGTCGACGTCTGGTGTCTTGATGCCGAGCTGGGTGCGGTAGCTGTCGGCGAGTGCGCGCTCCTTGCGTCGGCTCATCCAGAAGCCCCACTTTGTGACGGTTGAGAGCCGCGAGATAGAGATGTTCTGCGCCGTCGACATGTCAGGGAGGATGCCCAGCTGCTTTCGGTCTTCCGGAAGCATGGCAAGGCCCGCCCGGTACGCGGAGGTCGAGTTGCGCAGAGACAGCCGACGCCCCTCGAGCTCGACAGTGCCCGTCGTGAGGGAATCGAGCCCGATGAGAGTTCGCACAACCTCGGTGCGACCCGCGCCTGCTAGCCCTGCAAGGCCGACAATCTCGCCCTCGTGTACATCGAAGGAGATGTTTCGCACGACGGTGCCCCGGGTGAGGTTGCGGGCCGAGAGCACGACCCGGCGCCCGACGGAGGGTTTGAGGTGCGCGATCTTGCGGGTGTCGCCGCCGCCGAACTCTTCTCGGTCCGAACCGAACATGAGCGTCACGAGCTTGTCGATTGATGTCGACGCCATCGGAACCGTGGCGACCGTTCGGCCGTCCCGGAATACCGTCGCGTTGTCGGCGAGACCGAACAACTCCTCGAGGTGATGCGTAACCCAGACGAGGGCGACTCCACGCTCGCGCATCGAGCGCATGTATCCGAATAGCACTTGACGTTCCGCATCCTCAAGTCCGGACGTGGGTTCGTCGAGGATGAGCACCTTCGGATCGAAGGCCAGGGCCTTGACGATCTCGATGGACCGCTTCTTGAGCGCCCCGAACTCGGAGACCGGCGTGTGCAGTTCAAACGCGCTCACGCCGAAGTCGGCGGCGAGATCGCGGACCTCGCGCTCCATGCGACGACGATCGGAGGTGAGCGGCAGGCCGAGCGTCTTCCGCTTGATCTCCCGCCCCAAGAAAATGTTGTCGAGAACCGATAGGGCCGGCACCAGGGACAGCTCCTGATAGATGGTGGAGATGCCCGCAGAAATCGCGGCGAGAGGCCCGGAGGAGGCCATGACGTCGCCGTCCAGTGCGATCGCACCGCTGTCGGGCATCGTGACTCCGGAGATGATGCTGATGAGGGTCGACTTGCCCGCTCCGTTACCGCCGAGAAGGGCATGGACTTCTCCGCGGGAGACGGCGAGGGTCGCGTGGTCTAGCGCGGTGACGCCCTCGTAGTGCTTCGTGACGTCGCGTGCTTCGAGCACCAGAGGCGTGGTTTCCGATCGGTCAACGCGTTCTGTCATGTCATAGCTCATTTGCCATTTGCCATTTGCCATTTGCCATTTGCCATCCGCGCGTCGCGGCCTTCGGCTGTGAAGGGCCAAAGTGACTTGGTATAAATAATCCACACTTCAGCCGAAATAGCAAGGACTAAATTGTTGATGCGCCTTAAAGTGAGCGATTTGTTTCGCTCTAGCGAGGTTTTCTAGCGCCAAAATCGGCAGAAGTTTTGGGCAAAATCGAGCTATTTAGGGAGAATATCGACATGAAGCGGGCCATTCACCGCAGGATGGCGGCGGCGTGCACCCCGCAGACGGGCAAGCGCATCAAATATTTCTGGGGTCGAATCAATCCTTCTCTTGTGGAGCCACGCATCGCCCATCGTGGATTTCTTCGGCATCGAGGGTAGCGTCAGCGTCGCATCCTCCGCAAGCCGCGCTCGGCCCTCTTACTTCGTGCGCGCGCCTGGCCTGGGCGCGGCACCGTCCCACTCGACAGGAGCCGGTTTGCGCGCGACCCGAGCAGATTCCCGGCGTCGCCAACTTCGGCTTCTTCCCATCGGGCCACCGCGCCACTGCGGCGACGATCTCGGTGGGAGCCGTGGCTGTGCCCGTGTAAGCGTCGCTCGCCGCGAGGCTTTAGAATGAGCGGTCCCCGCGGCGGGCAGCACGGGAGAAGCAAGCACCGTGGAGGGCAATGAGGCCGCGGGTGACACCATCACGGTCTGCTTCTCGGGGCCAGCTGCCGACTAGGGCTGGCTCGGCACCGTCAACTCGGCGACAATCGCCGAGGCGGCCGAGTGTCGAGTCAGTGTTTGACACGATGAAAGGCCAACTCACCCTCGAAGACCACGGTGGACGCAGCATCCCCGGCGTCTACTCCCGCGTCGCCGGACGGCTACTCGCCCTCACCGCCGGAATCTGGCACAACTGGCTCCTTGGCGCACCAACAAACGATCCCTCATCGCCTACGACCATGAGGACTCACTCATCTAGAGTCGCAAGTGCACGACACAGAACTCGTGAGAAAGAGAACATCAGATGCTAGGAGTGAATCAAGGAATACCTCCCCTGAGAGTGGCCATGATCGGCCACGGATTCATGGGCGCAGCCCATTCGCAGGGCTGGCGGGTCGCGCCGCGATTCTTCGACCTCGACGCGGCCCCGATCATGCAGGTCGTCGTCGGGCGCGACGCGGCGGCCGTTGCGGCCGATGCGCACAAGTGGGGATGGGCAGAGTCGGCCACCGACTGGCGTGCGGTCATCGCGCGCGACGACATCGATATCGTCGACATCGTCACTCCGGGCGGCTCTCATGCCGAGATCGCCCTCGCCGCCCTCGCCGCGGGCAAGCACGTCCTGTGCGAGAAACCGCTCGCCAACACGGTGGCCGAAGCCGAGCAGATGGCGGATGCCGCGGCCGCAGCCCTCGCCCGTGGCGTGTTCGCCATGACCGGGTTCACCTACCGCCGCGTTCCCGCAGCGACCTTCGCGCGAGACCTCGTCGCCGCCGGGAAGCTCGGCCGGATCTATCAGGTTCGCGCCTCCTACCTTCAGGACTGGCTGAGTGATCCCGAGGCCCCGCTGGCCTGGCGTTTGAAGAAAGAGTTGGCCGGCTCCTGCGCCCTCGGCGACATCGGTGCGCACGCCATCGATCTCGCGCAGTTCGTCACCGGATTCCGGCTCACGAGCGTGTCTGGCATCATCGAAACGCTCGTGCACGACCGGCCGGTGAGCGCCGGCGCGAGCGAGCGCGGTGCGGTGACCGTCGACGATGCCGCCCTCTTCACCGGCCGGTTCGATTCGGGCGTGCTCGGAAATTTCGAGGCCACCCGTTTTGCGACCGGCCGCAAAAACGCGTTGCGGCTGGAGGTGTCCGGCACTAACGGCGCACTGTCGTTCGACCTCGAAGACATGAACTCGCTGCAGTACTACGACGCGACCGCGGCAGACGGCTTGCGCGGCTTCACGAAGATTCAGGTGACCGAGCCCGTGCATCCGTACACCGCCAACTGGTGGCCGGCCGGGCACATCATCGGCTACGAGCACGGCTTCTCCCACCAGGCCAAAGACTTCGTCGACGCGATCACCTCTGGCAACCAACCGTCGCCGTCGTTCGCCGACGGGCTGCAGGTCCAGCGCGTCCTGGCCGCGGTCGAAGCGAGTTCGGCGAACGGCAGCGCTTGGACATCGACGGCATGACCGATGATTCGCGCCCCGGGCTGCGGGGCAACAATCTCGACCCGCGCCAATACCGTCAACATTTTCAACCCTGAGCTCATCCTGCTGGGCGGCTTTCTGGGATCGCGTGCGCCACGCTCGGCGCCAGCATCATCGAGCTCGGCGCGGCTGAGTTTGCGTTCCGTTCGCTCATCGACGACCCGGCGGGAATCGGCGCCGAGGTCGGCGCACAGCACGCCGCGGCTGTAGCGTCGAATCAGATCACTGCTGACGCGTCCCCACGATTCCGTCCGGCGGGAAAAGGAGAAATATGACACTCGACGGCGCACCCCTTACTGTTTTGTTCATCGGCGGCACCGGCACCATCAGTACATCATCCGTGCGCTTGGCCGTCGCCAGCGGCATGAACGTATTCGTGCTCAACCGGCGCAGGCGGGCGATCGGTCTCGATGTTGCGGATGCCGTCACCTGGCTCACCGGAGATATCACCGACCCCGAATCGGTGCGCTCGGCCATCGGCGACCTGCGCTTCGATGCGGTCGTGAACTTCCTCACCTTCGGCTCGAAAGACGCCAAGGCGGCCATCGAGATCTTCCGCGGCCGCACCCGGCACTACCTCCACATCAGCACGGCATCGCTGTATGGCAAGCCGGTAAAGCAGTGGCCGATCGTGGAGTCCGCGCAACGCCACAACGCATTCGTCGCCTACTCTCGCGCCAAGCTTGAGGCGGAGCAGACTTTCTTCGCGGCGTTTGCCGACGAGGGCTTCCCGATGACCATCGTGCGCCCCTCGCACACCTATGACGACGCGAACCCGCCCGTTCCTGGGGAGTGGACGGTCTTCGATCGGATCGCTCGGGGGGCCGAGATCGTGGTCCCCGGTGACGGCACGTCGTTGTGGACGCTCACGCACGCCGAAGATTTCGCGCAGGGGCTCGTGGGCCTGCTCGGCAATCCGCGCGCGGTGGGCGAGGCATTTCACATCACCGGCAACGACGTGCACACCTGGGATCAGATTTACACGCTGATCGCCGCCGCCCTGGGCGTCGAAGCCAAGCTCGTGCACGTACCGTCCGAACTCATTCTGGCCGCGGCGCCCGACTGGTTCTGGTCGAAGCTCATCATCGGCGACCTCTCACACAGCGCGGTCTTCGACAACACGAAGATCCGCAGCATCGTGCCGGGTTTTTCGCCCACCCGCACCTTCCACCGTTCCGTCGTGCGCATGGTGGCGTGGCGTGCCGCCCACGGCGCGACCACGGGTCCGGATGCCGCTACCGATGCCGTCATCGATCGCTTAGTCGCCGGGTACCATGGCGCTCGCCGCATTTTTGAGGCGCTTGCTCCCGCGCCGTAATGTCGGGCATCCCTTGGCGCGGAAGATAAAGCTGACTGTCATGGCGCGCCGCCCGCTGGCCGGGTAGCGTCGCACCATGAGAATCCTTCTGGTGGGTGCCGGCGGCGTGGGCAATGCGATCGCCAAGATTGCGGCGCAGCGCACGTTCTTCGAGACCATGATCGTGAGCGACTACGACCTCGGCCGCGCCGAATCCACGATCGGGTGGATCGAGGCGAAACACGGCCCACAGGGTGACCGCTTCGTCGCCGCGAAGATCGATGCATCGAATCCGGATGACGTAGCCGCCGTCGCCACCCAGCACCGGGCGACCCACGTGATGAATGCCGTGGAGCCGAAGTTCGTGCCGACCGTCTTTGCGGGGGCGCTGGCGGCGGGAGCCGACTACCTCGACATGGCGATGAGCCTGTCGGAGCCGCATCCCACCGAGCCGCACAGCGAGACCGGTGTCAAACTAGGTGACGATCAGTTCGCGCAGGCACCCGACTGGGAAACCGCGGGCCGACTTGCTCTGGTGGGCATGGGGGTAGAGCCCGGCCTGAGCGACGTCTTCGCGCGTTACGCCGCCGACCACCTGTTTAGCGAGATCGACGAGCTGGGAACTCGGGATGGCGCCAACCTGGTCGTGCGCGACGAGGCCGGCAACGAAATCTTCGCCCCCTCGTTCAGCATCTGGACGACCATCGAGGAGTGCCTCAACCCCCCGGTAATCTGGGAGAAAGACCGCGGCTGGTACACGACACCACCATTCAGCGAGCCCGAGATCTTCACCTTTCCCGAGGGAATCGGCGATGTTGAGTGCGTTAACGTCGAGCACGAAGAGGTTTTGCTCATGCCGCGCTGGATCGACGCCAAGCGCGTCACCTTCAAGTACGGGCTCGGCGACGAGTTCATCAGCATCCTCAAGACCCTGCACCAGCTCGGGTTGGACAAGACCGAACCACTGCGGGTGCGCTCGGCGGCTGGCCCTGTGTTGGTGGCACCGCGCGACGTGGTTGCCGCCGGCCTACCCGATCCGGCGACCCTTGGTCCGCGGATGACCGGCAAGACCTGCGCGGG
>JANXTJ010000320.1 GCA_025352485.1 Salinibacterium sp. | reverse complement strand
CCGACGGCCTGTAACGTGCTGCGGCCTGACGAAGTGCAGGCGAAGCTCGACACGCTCGGCCCCGATCCGATCGTGGATTCCGGCATCGAGGCCGAAAACCGTTTCGTCGCGAAGGTCGCCAAGAAGCCGACCCCGATCTGTCTGCTGCTCATGGATCAGTCGGTGGTGGCCGGCATCGGCAATGTCTACCGTGCCGAGCTGTTGTTCCGCGCCCGACTGAACCCGCACATCCCCGGCCGTGACCTGCCGGAGGCGACGGTGCGAGCGCTCTGGAAAGACTGGTCGCAACTGCTGGCGATCGGGGTGCAGACCGGCCAGATGATGACGATGGATGGGCTCAGCCCGGAGGCCTACAACGGAGCGCTGGCCAGTCGATCCGACCGGCATTGGGTTTACCACCGCACCGGTCTGCCCTGCCGGATCTGCGGCGCCCCCATCGTGCTGGAGGAGATCGGCGGCCGCGCGCTGTACTGGTGCCCGGTCGATCAGGCCTGATCGGGCAAGACCGCCTGACCTAGGATGACATCCTCACCTCGGGCGGCGATTGCTGGCAAGCTGGGTCGATGCGTTACACCCCCGGCTACGTGCTCACCGATCCCGACGAGGTGAAGCGCCTCATCCGCGAGAACCCGTGGGCGACCATCGTCTCGCACCCCGCCACCGGTCTGGTCGCCTCGCACTACCCGGTGATCCTCGAGGAGGACGCCGACGGCATCTCGATCGTCAGTCATGTGGGTCGCCCCGACGAGCAGCTGCACGAACTGGGGCAACACGAGATCATGGTGATCATTCAGGGGCCGCACGGCTACATTTCGCCCGGCTGGTACGCGCCGGCAGACTTCGTTCCCACCTGGAATCACGTCACGGCTCACCTCTACGGAACTCCCGAGATTCTCTCCGATGACGAGAATTTTCGCGTGCTTGAGCAGCTCGTTGACCATTTCGAGGATCCGATGCCGCACCCGGTGCACCTGAGTGTCGATGAGGAGGGCGCCCGACGGATCGCCAAAGGCACCGTTGGCCTGCGCCTGCGGGTGCAGCGTTTCGATGCCAGGCTCAAGCTCAGTCAGAACAAGACGCCGGAGATCGCGGACCGCATCATCGACGAGCTGCAGGCCGGCGAGAACTATGCCAATCCCGACCTCGCGCGCGAGATGCGGCGCGTGCATCACAGTGCTTCCGCATAACGGTATGCCCGCTCAACGCACCCGAATTCTGCGCAACGGGCGGCTGGGCGACCGGCTTGTCGATGTGGCAATCGCGGATGGGCAGATCGCCGAGGTCGCCGAACATTTCGAGGGTGCCGTGCATAGGGCGGTCGGCGCTGCGGGGTCGGACACCATCGACCTAGACGGGCGTTGGATCGTCCCAGGGCTGTGGGATCAGCACGTGCACATGAGCCAGTGGGCGATGTTTCGCCAGCGGTTCGACGTGTCGGGCGCGGTCAACGCCGAAGACGCCGCCGCCATCGCGGGGGCCCAACCGTCGCCGCGAACCGGTGCGGTCCTGGTCGGGGTGGGCTACCGCGACGGGCTGTGGCCGGATGCCCCCACCCGCGACGTCCTCAACGGCGCCGTTCCGGACATCCCGGTCGTGCTCATCAGCGCCGACCTGCACTCGTGCTGGTTAAACTCCGCGGCACTGGCGCGCTTCGGTCACGGCGGGAGCCCGAGCGCTGTGCTGCGCGAAGAGGAGTGCTTCGCCGTGGTTGCCGCGCTCGACGACGTGCCGGAAGATCAATTGGACGACTGGGTGCGGGATGCGGGAGTCGCCGCCGCCGCACGGGGGGTGGTCGGCATCGTCGACCTCGAGATGACCTGGTCGTTCGATAACTGGAGACGGCGCATGGCGGCCGGTTACGATACCCAACGGGTGCGCGCGGGGGTGTACCCGCAGTTCCTGGGCAGGGCTATCACCGAGGGCTTGTACACGGGAGATCTGCTCTCCGAACTCCTCGAGGTCGGCCCCTTCAAGATCATCACCGACGGCTCGCTGAACACCCGCACCGCCTACTGCGTCGACCCGTATCCCAGCATGGGAAGCTATCGCGGCGCGCTCAACGTAAAGCCGGCCGAGTTGCGGCAGTGGCTACGTCGCGCGAGCACTGCGGGGCTGTCTGCCGCCGTGCATGCCATCGGCGATGAGGCCAATAGCCTCGCGCTGGATGCCTTCGAGAGTCTCGGGATTACCGGCCGCATCGAGCACGCCCAGTTGCTGTCCGAGGCAGACGTGGCGCGCTTCGGCCGGCTCGGTATCGCGGCCAGTGTTCAACCTGAGCACGCCATGGATGACCGGGATGTGGCCGAGATTTACTGGGCGGGTCGCACGGCGCGCAGCTTTGTGCTGGCCTCACTCTCCGCGGCGGGGGCCGAACTGCTGATGGGCTCGGACGCCCCCGTCGCGCCACTGGATCCGTGGGTGACGATCGCCGCAGCAGTCGGACGTGGCCGGGGGCGCGAGCCGTGGCATCCCGAACAGCGGATTTCGACGGCCCTCGCCCTCGATTCCTCGGTACAAACGCGGGTCGCGGTGGGGCAGCGTGCCGACCTCGTCATCGTCGAGGCCGACCCGCTCGCCGCCAGCGAAAGGGAGCTTCGCGGGATGCCTGTGGCCGCCACCCTGCTCGGCGGCCGGTTCACGCACCGCGCGCTTTAGCCCGCCGACTCGGGGCGCCTGCGCGGGCCTGCTGTTACGGAGTGTGCGAAAGAGGAACCAGAGGTCAGTACTCGAAGCGGCGGGTGACGCTGCCGTCCGCCGCATAGCCGTAGACCGGCTGCACGCCCGAGGCTTCGCTCTGCAGGGTGGCCGTCCATTCGGAGCCGCTCCAGAGGCGCAGTTTGTGGCTTCCCGCGGGGTCGGGATACCAGCCGTAGGGGGCCACTTCCGTTCTGCTGTTTTCGATCGTCGACATCTGAAATCCTGAGGTGCCCTGCCGCTGGGCCATTCGGGTGCGACATTGGCGGCCGGTCACGGCTTCCGCTTTCAGGCTAAAGGTGCATTTTTATGCCGCGGGAGCCCCAAAACAGGGGGAAAGCTCGTTTTTTACGCCGTGGCTGCATCCGGGGCACAGCGGTGCCGTTCGCAGCACGGGATGTCGCAGCGCGCGACACTTCGGTTCGTGCGCGGAACGTCAGGACGCGATGCGGGTAGCGAACTGTGCAGACGCCTGCACTTCGGGGCGCCGGCGCTCGAGATTGTTGGTCCAGGCTGAGCCATTCCACCAGCGAAGCATTGACGTGCCTGCCGGGTCTGGGTACCAACCGAAAGGGGGAAGTGCGGAATCGTGGGACATGGTCGACCTGAGATTGCCCGCCGCGAGGCGTTTCGGGGTACGGCGTTCGGCGCGGCCGCGGGCGCCAACTGTGCTGCGGTTGTCCCCACTCTAGGGGACCTACTGGGCGGAGCTAACCCCCAAGATGGGGGGTGCGCTCAGTTCGCCGCGATACGCGCTGTCGCTAGGATGAAAGGGTGAATATCATCGCCTTCGTCATCTCGCTCATCCTCTTCGTTGGCGGGTTTTACATCATGGGATCGGCCTTTTACGTGGTCGGCGCAGAATACCCAGTTTTCATCGCGGGAATCCTCGCGTCGTGCCTGGGGGTTGCCATCCCGATCCACGTGCTCAAGCGCATTGACGGCTAGCGACACGTCATGTCAAGTTTCCTGAGCAAACTCGCGCCGCTCGTTATCGCCCTGCGGGGCTCGAAACGAATGTTTCGTTCCGAGAAACGCACCCTCGCTAAGGTCGCTCGCCTTCAAGAGCACCCCGTCTCAGCCGAACCGCCTGCCGCGCTGATTCGAAGCCACATCGTCAGCAGCTCTGATGTCGGCGGCTGGCCCGTCTACATCGTGACCGCTCCCGACGCTGCGCCCACCCGACGTTGCCTGTATCTGCACGGCGGCTGCTACGTCTTCGAGATCGATCCCGTGCACTGGGCTTTCATCGGCAATCTCGCCACGGAGGCTGGCGTGGCGGTAGTCGTGCCCATCATGCCGCTCGCGCCCGCCGGCACCGCCAGCGTCGTGGTGGACGCCGTTGCCGACCTAGCGGCAGCGCTCATCGCCGAAGTGGGGGCCGACAACGTCAGCATCCTCGGTGACTCATCCGGCGGCGGGATGACGCTGGCCGCGGCCATGGAGCTGCGGGATCGTGAGCTCGGCCCGCTGCACGCCACCATACTCATCGCGCCCTGGCTGGATATCTCTGGCACCGACCCTCAGCTCGTTGTCATCGAC
>JANXTJ010000034.1 GCA_025352485.1 Salinibacterium sp. | reverse complement strand
AAGCCCTACGTCGCCTTCATGGACGGCGTTGTGCTTGGTGGGGGCGTGGGAGTCTCCGCCCACGGTTCGGTGCGCGTGGTCACCGAACGCACCAGAGTCGGGATGCCCGAGGTCACGATCGGCTACACCCCCGACGTCGGCTGCGCCTGGCTGCTCACCCGGGCCCCCGGCGAGTTGGGCACCCACCTCGCTCTGACCGGCAAGACGATGACCGGCGCCGACGCGATCGCGCTGGGCTTCGCCGACCACTTTCTGCCGGCCGACCGGCTCGCCGACCTCGGCACGGCCCTGACGTTGATGCCGGCGGCCGTCGCGATCGCCGCGCACGCGGTGCCGGCCGCCGCATCGCCGCTGATTGCATCGCCCTTGGCCGCACAGCGCGAGTGGATCGACGCCGCCTACGCGGGCGACGATGCTGGTGCGATCGTGCGGCGCCTGCAGGCGTCCCCGGTGGAGGAGGCGCGTGCCGCGGCGGCCGTGATCCTGCAGAAGTCGCCGACCAGCATTGCCGTCACGCTTGAGGCGCTGCGCCGCGCTAGCCGACTCGATTCGCTCGAGGCTGTACTCGATCAGGATTACCGCCTCGGGCTGCATTTTCTTGACTCACCCGATCTGGTCGAGGGCATCAGGGCCCAGGTGATCGATAAGGATCGAAACCCGGCATGGCGCCCCGCACGCCTCGCCGACGTGTCGCGGGCGGCCGTCGAGAGCTACTTTGCCGATCTCGGCCCGCGCGAACGGAGCAACGCATGACCAGCATCGCCTTCATCGGACTCGGCAACATGGGCCTGCCGATGGCCGCCAACCTGGTGAAAGCCGGCTACGACGTGCAGGGCTTTGACGTCGTGCCGGCCGCGCTCAAGCGGGCCCGGCAGAACGGCGTCGTGCTGGCCCCGGATGCCGCCGCCGCGGTTGCCGGTGCCGCTATCGTCATCACCATGCTCCCCAGTGGCGCGCACGTGCTCGACGCCTACCGCGATGGTCTCATTGCGGCCGCGGCTGCTGACACCCTGTTCATCGACTCATCCACCATCGACGTGGCCGACGCTCGCGCGGCGAGGGCGCTGGTGGTCGCGGCCGGCCATAGGGGCATCGACGCCCCCGTCTCCGGCGGGGTGGGCGGCGCCGAGGCCGGCACCCTCACCTTCATGGTGGGGGCAGACGACGACGACTTCGCGGCGGCCCAACCGGTCTTAGACGTCATGGCCGGCCGGGTTGTGCACTGCGGTGGCTCTGGCGCGGGGCAGGCGGCCAAGGTGTGCAACAACATGATCCTCGGAATAACGATGATCGGCGTGAGCGAGGCCTTCGTGCTGGGCGAGAAGCTGGGGCTGACCAACCAGGCGCTATTTGATGTCGCCTCTGCGGCATCCGGCCAGTGCTGGGCACTCACGACGAACTGTCCCGTTCCCGGCCCCGTACCGTCCAGCCCGGCAAATCGCGATTACCAGCCCGGCTTCGCCGGCGCTCTGATGGCCAAAGACCTCGGACTGGCGATGAACGCGCTCGCCGCGACCGGGGCCGCCGCAGAGCTCGGCACGCTCGCGGCATCGATCTACCGTAGGTTCGCCGACGAGGGTGGGGCCAGCCAAGACTTTTCGGCGATTATTAATACCATCCGCGAGAACTCTGAGGTGAAGGCGTCATGACCGAATACGCGACCATCCTGCTCGAACGCCGCGGCCGGGTGGGGTTCATCACGCTCAACCGGCCCGAAGCTCTCAACGCCATCAACGCGGCCATGATGGCGGATGTCATCGCGGCGGCCACCGAACTCGATTCCGACGACGGCATCGGCGCGATCGTGATCACCGGGTCTGCGCGCGCCTTTGCCGCCGGCGCCGACATCAAAGAGATGTCAACCAAGTCGTACATGGACATGTACGCGGCCGACTGGTTTGCCGGCTGGGATGCCCTGACCGCCCTGCGCACCCCGCTGATCGCCGCGGTCGCCGGCCACGCCCTCGGCGGTGGCTGCGAACTGGCCATGATGTGTGACTTCATCATCGCCGCCGACACCGCAAAATTCGGTCAACCCGAGATCACGATCGGCGTGATCCCTGGCATGGGCGGCTCGCAGCGGCTCACGCGCGCTGTCGGCAAAGCGAAGGCGATGGAGCTCATCCTGACCGGCCGCGTCATGGGTGCGGATGAGGCCGAGCGTGCCGGACTGGTCGCGCGTGTGGTGCCGGCCGGCCGCCTGATCGACGATGCGCTGGCCACAGCCGCTAGCATCGCATCCATGTCCCTGCCGATCGCGATGCTGGCTAAGGAAGCCGTCAACGCGGCTTACGAGACCCTGCTCGAGGGGGGCATCCGCTTTGAACGTCGGGTGTTTCATTCGACGTTTGCCACCGACGATCAAAAAGAGGGAATGCTCGCCTTTATCGACAAGCGAGCCCCCGTTTTCTCCCACCGATAGGAATGCCGCAGTGACCGACCTCGCTCCACTCAACGACGCCATCGACACCCGCACGACGATGGCCGGCCCCGACCAGCTGATGTGGATCGGCGGTGAGCGTGTTGCGTCGTCGACGCAGCAGTGGCGCGACGTCAACAACCCCGCGCACCGCGGCGCGGTTATCACCCGCGTACCCGCAGCGGGCATCGACGACGTCAACCGCGCGGTTTCTGCCGCGGCCGCTGCATTTCCGGCTTGGCGGGCAAAGCACTTCACCGAACGTTCCCGAGCCCTTGCCCTGATCGCCGACGAGATCGAGGCGCGCAGCGAAGACTTCGCCAGACTCACCGCCCTCGACACCGGCAACGCCCTGCGCACGCAGGCCCGGCCGGAGGTCGCTACCCTCGTGGCGCTGTTCCGCTACTTCGCCGGCATCGCGGGCGAGGTTAAGGGCACCACGCTGCCCGCCGGCGACAACCAGTTGCAGTACACCCGCCTCGAGCCGCTCGGGGTCGTGGCCTGCATCCTGCCGTGGAACTCGCCGCTGATGATTGCGGGGTTCAAAGTGCCCGCAGCGCTCGCCGCGGGCAACACCATCATCATGAAGGCCGCGGATGACGCCCCCCTGACGATCCTGCTTCTCGCGGAGGTCTGCAACCGCCACCTGCCCGCCGGGGTGGTCAACGCGCTCACCGGGCGCGGCAGTCTGATCGGCTCTGCCCTCGCCGAGCATCCCGGCGTGGACAAGGTGTCATTCACCGGATCGACGGAGGTGGGCCGCGGGGTGGCCCACCAGGCCGGAGAGCGGCTCGCGCACATGTCGCTCGAGCTCGGCGGCAAGAACCCCTCGATCGTTTTCCCAGACGCGGTGGATGACGACCTGATCGACGGACTGCTCTTCTCTTCGCGGTTCACGCGCCAGGGGCAGAGCTGCACGGCGGGATCCCGGCTGCTTCTGCACGAAGACATCTACGACGAGGTGATCGAGCGTCTGGTCGATCGGCTGGGTGCCCTGAAGGTCGGCGATCCCCTCGCCGAAGAGACCGACATGGGCGCCATCATCAATGCCAAGCAGCACGCGGCCATCGACGAATACCTCGTGGAGGGGCGCACCGGTGGTCAGATGTCGGTTGCGCTCGGCGGCAGCGCCCCCGCCGACGGTCCGCTCACCGAGGGTTTCTATCACCTGCCGACCATCTTCGCCGGGGCCAGCAACGACTTCCGGCTGGCCCGTGAGGAGATCTTCGGGCCGGTGCTGGTCGCCATCCCGTGGAAAAAAGTCGACGATGTCGTCAGGATGGCGAACGACTCCAACTATGGGTTGGCCGCCTTCGTGTGGAGCCGCAACCTCGACGACGCGATCAACACCGCGCACCGGGTCGAAGCCGGTTGGGTGCAGGTCAATCAGGGTGGTGGCCAGGTCGTCGGCCAGTCTTACGGTGGCTACAAGCAGAGCGGCATCGGCCGCGAAGTCTCGCTCGAGGGCATGCTTGCCGGCTTCACGCAGACCAAGCAGATCAACATCCGGCTCAGGGCGTGAGCGGGGCAGAAAGCGCGCGGCCGCTGGATGGCATCACCGTGCTCGACCTCAGCAGGGCGCTCGCCGGACCCTACGCCACGGCCCTCTTGGCTGATCTCGGCGCCACCGTGACCAAGGTGGAGAGCATCAAGGGCGGCGACAGCACGCGCGGCTGGCCCCCCTTCGACGGCGACCACAGCCTGTACTTCGACTCGGTCAACCGCGGCAAATCATCCATCGCGGTGGACTTCTACTCGGCCGAAGGCATCGCACTGATCCGCTCGCTCGTGCTCGCCGCCGACGTGGTGATCGAGAATTTCCGCCCGGGCGTGATGACCGAAATGGGGCTGGATCCCGCCGGGCTGCGGGCCGAAAAGCCGGGCCTGGTTATCGCCTCGGTGAGCGGATTCGGCGCGACCGGTCCGCTCAGCCAGACCGCGGGCCTCGATCAGGTTGCCCAGGGGATGTCGGGCCTGATGTCGGTCACTGGCTTCGACGCCGACTCGATGTTTCGGGTGGGCATCCCGGTCATCGACATATACGCCGGAATTTTTACAGCGCTCGGCATCGTCGCGGCCCTCGTCGGGCGCGAGCGCACCGGCGCTGGGCTGGAGGTTTCCACGTCGCTGTTGGAGGCGGGGCTTGCCATCTCGGTGTTCCAGGGCCAGCGATTCCTCAGCACCGGTGAAGTGCCTGTGCCGCAGGGCAACAACCACCCGGTGCTTGCGCCCTACGGGGTCTTTGCGACCGGCGACATCCCGATCATCATCGCGGTCGGCAATGAGAAGCACTGGCGCGACCTCTGCGCGCTGCTCGGTGAGCCGACCCTCGCCGACGAGGCCGACTATGCCACCGGCAAGGCGCGCTCCCAGCATCGGGATGCCCTTGCCGCCCGTCTCGAGGCGTTGCTGGCTACCCGCGCCGGCCTCGATTGGGTGCAGGCTCTGCGCGAGGCACGGATCCCCACCGGTCCGATCTACAACTACGAACAGGTCTTCCAAGACCCGCAGGTGCAACATCTGCAGATGGTGCAACACGTCACGCGTCAGGACGGCAGCGACCTGCCGCTGCTGCGCGGCCCGATCTCGCTCGATGGCGTCGCGCCGGTCATCCGAAAGGCGCCGCCAGCTCTCGGCGAAGACACCGCGGCTGTGCTCGCCGGGTTGGGGCTCACCGCGGATCAGGTGCGCGGCCTCGTCGACGCCGGGATCGTCGCGACGGCAGACTGACGACGACACGGGCCGGTTGCGAAGGACGCGCCAGCTCAGGCGCCGGGTGTGGCCTCGTGGTCGATGAAGTCTCCCGCACCCCTGCGGTAGCGGCCGAGCATTGTGTTGAGCTCGTCGAGCTCGTTCGGGGTGAAGCCCGGATCGGTGAAGACCGCCGCATTGAGTTCGGTGGTGGCGGAGAGCACCGTTTGCCTGCCCTCTGCCGTGATCTCGACGAGGGTGGTGCGACCGTCGGTCGGATGCCCCATCCGGCGAACGAGCCCGGCGCGCTCTAGCCGATCCACCGCGTTCGTGACACTCGTCGGATGCACCTGCAGGCGAGCACTGGCCTTGGCCATCGGTAAGGCCCCGCTGCGCGTGAAGCTCAGCAGGGTCAGCAGCTCGTAGCGGGCGAAGGTCAGCCCGAAGTGCTTGAGCACGCCCTCAATGCGCGAGAGCAGAATCTGCTGGGTTCGCATGATCGCGGTGACGGCCGCCATCCCGCCCGCAGCATCGTGCCAACCGTGCTCTTCCCACTGGCGGCGCGCCTCGGCGATGGGATCGGTCGTGAGCGGCTCCGGCACGCCCCCATCCTGCCATGTGCGCGGCTTCTCGGATCGGGCGCATGGCCAGGGTGGCGACTCCCGTCGTAATCTGGTGTTGCGGTGCATCCGCGGCCGGGTCAGGTCGTGCTCATGCAACACCGCCCAGAGCTCAAGGAGTCATCGTGGCAGGATCGGTCATCATCGCGGGGGCGCGTACCCCCATCGGCAAACTGCTCGGTGCCCTCTCGGAATTCACGGCGCCAGAGCTCGGCGGCTTCGCGATCGCGGCGGCGCTGGCCAAGGCAGGCATCGCCCCCGATCGAGTCGGCGCGGTCATCATGGGCAATGTGGTGCAGGCGGGGGTCGGCCCCGGCCCCGCGCGGCAGGCGGCGGTCGCCGGCGGAATCGGGCTTTCCGTGCCCGCGACCACCATCAACAAGCTCTGCCTTTCCGGCCTCACCGCGATCGCGCTCGCCGACCAGGCAATCGCCTGCGGCCAGTACGAAATCGTCGTTGCCGGTGGCATGGAGTCGATGACCAACGCCCCGCATCTGGTGCGCGGCGTTCGCTCCGGCATCAGCTACGGCAGCCGTCAGTTTGAGGATACCCTCGACCGCGACGCGCTCGTCGGCGCCATCGAGGGCGTCACGATGGGCACGGCCACCGAGAAAGATCAGGCCAAGTTTGCCCTGACCCGCGAGCAACAGGATTCCTTTGCCGCCGAGTCGCACCGCCGGGCCCACGCCGCGACTACCGCCGGAATCTTCACCGACGAGATCGTGCCGGTGACCACGCGAAAGGGCGTCGTCATCGCGGCCGACGAGGGCATCCGCCCCACCTCTACCGTCGAATTGCTGGCCAAGCTCAAGCCCGCATTCGCCCCGAATGGCACGATCACCGCAGGGTCGGCGTCGCAGCTTTCGGATGGCGCGGCCGCCGTCATCGTGATGTCGAAGTCGCTCGCCATCGAACTCGGGCTCAACTGGATCGCCGAGATCGGCAGCTATGGAACCGTTGCCGGCCCCGACACGTCACTGTTGCACCAACCCGCCAATGCCATCAGGGATGCGGTTGCCCGCGACGGCAGCATCGCCGTCGAGGATTTCGACCTGTTCGAGATCAATGAGGCGTTCGCGAGTGTCACCCTCGCGTCATCCACCGAGCTCGGCATCGACCCGGCGAAGGTCAACGTCAACGGCGGCGCGATCGCGGTCGGTCACCCGGTCGGCATGAGCGGGGCGCGACTCATTTTGACGCTCGCTCTCGAGCTCGGCCGCATGGGCGGGCCACGCAGCGGTGTCGCGGCAATGTGCGGCGGCGGCGGCCAGGGCGATGCCCTGATCCTGCACGTGGGCCGCCCCTAGATTCAGGCGTATTGGGCCAGAACTGCGGGCTCAGAATTGCCAGGGATACGGGCTCCAGTCGGGCGCGCGTTTCTCGAGGAACGAGTCCCTGCCCTCGACCGCCTCGTCGGTGCCATAGGCGAGCCGGGTGGCTTCGCCGACCAAAACCTGCTGGCCGGCCAGACCGTCATCGATCGCGTTGAGCGAGAACTTGATCATGCGGATCGAGGTCGGCGACTTACCCAGAATCGTGTTCGCCCACTCTATGGATGTTTTCTCCAGCTCCGCGTGCGGCACCACCGCGTTGACCGTGCCCATCTCGTAGGCCCGTTGGGCGTCATACTCCCGACCGAGGAAGAAGATCTCGCGAGCGACCTTCTGGCCGACCTGGCGAGCCAGGTATGCGCTGCCGTAGCCGCCGTCGAATGAGCCGACATCGGCATCCGTCTGCTTGAAGCGGGCATGCTCCGCGCTGGCAATCGTGAGGTCACAGGTCACGTGCAGTGAGTGCCCGCCGCCGGCCGCCCAGCCGGGCACGACGGCGATGACCACCTTGGGCATGATGCGGATCAGTCGCTGCACCTCGAGGATGTGTAGGCGGCCGGTCGAGACGGTGCCGTCCTGGTACTGGTAGCCGTCGCGGCCGCGGATGCGCTGGTCGCCGCCCGAGCAGAAGGCCCAGCCGCCATCTTTTGCGCTCGGCCCGTTGCCCGTCACGAGCACCACGCCAATGTGCGTGTCTTGGCGGGCATGGTCGAGTGCCCGATAGAGCTCGTCGACGCCCTGGGGCCGGAAGGCGTTGCGCACCTCGGGGCGGTTGAAGGCGATGCGCGCTATTCGGCCCGTGTTGTCGTGATGGTAGGTGATGTCGGTGAGCGCGCCGAAACCTTCCACATCGCGCCAGGTGGTCGGATCGAACAACTCGGAGACAAATGCCATGACTCCACCCTAGGTCTGGCAGTGCTGACACCAGAAAATGTCGCGCAACTGCAGCTCGGTGTCGCCGAGTGTGCCGTGCCGGACGCGCGTGCCGCAGCGCAGGCAGGCCCTGCCCTGCCGGCCGTACACCCAGTCGGTGTCGCCGCGCAGCTTTCCGGTGGTGGTGCGCTCGGCCCGATCCTTGTTGGCGTCGATGAGGCGGTGCGCGAGTGCGACCATGCGTTCGAGGTCGTTGACCTCGCCGACCGGGCGGGTGGGCAGTACCCCGCGCAGAAAACACAACTCATTGCGATAGACGTTGCCGAGCCCAGCGAGGTTGCGCTGGTCGAGCAGGGCCAGCCCAATCGCCCGCGCCGGGTCCGCGCGCAGATTGGCAAGGGCAAGGTCGGGGTTCCAGTCGGGGCCGAGCAGGTCGGGGCCCAGGTAGCCCACCACCTCGTCTTCCGACTCGCGCGCCACCACGTCAAGGGTTCCGAGTTCGAAACCCACCGTGACCCAGCTTGCGTTGGCAAGAATCGCTCTGGCCTGCCAGAGTGGGCGGCGCCACGTGGCGCCGTGCCGGTAGATATGCCACGAGCCCTCCATCTTCAGGTGGCTGTGAATTGAATATGCCCCAATGCGCATAAGCAGGTGTTTGCCGCGACTGATCACCTCGTCGACGGTCTCGCCGGTGAGGTCGAGGGTCGCGAATGCTGGCACCCGAATGTCGCAGCGGGTCAGCACCGTGCCGGCCAGAACCGCATTCAGATTCTTTGCGGCGCGATAGACCGTGTCACCCTCTGGCACGGTTAGCCGCGCAACCGCAGCCCCTGCGGGGTGGGCACGAAGCCGGCCTCCGCGAGGGCGATACCGAAGGGGCTGCCGATCGAAAACTCGCCGTCGATGCGCTCGATGCGCAGCGTGCCTAGCCTCTCGCGCACGGTGGCGGCGAGCGAGTGCGCCGCGGCCGCGAGCACCGCCGGCTCAGTGCCGAAGGTCAGCACCGTCTTGCCGCCGCGCTCCACGTAGCTGGTGAGTGCGCCATCCACCATGACCACTATTGCCCCGGCCTTCCGCCCCGGGCGATGCCCCCGCTTGGCATTGAGCTCTTCGGCGTCGCGCGGCCAGGCCAGGGCCGCGCCGTAGGGGTTGGCGGGGTCGGTCGCCGCGAGGGTGATCGCCGAGAGTGGCGGTTGCCCCAGCGGCGGGAGCACAAAGCTTCGGAGGCGATCCACCGTCGCGGTGGTGGCGAACTGGGCGGCGCCGAGCCCTTCCACGAAGTAGCCGCGCCGGGCCCGCCCGGTCTCCTCGAAACTACTGAGCACCTTGTAGGCCAGGGCGAACCCGCCGCGCACGCCCTCGCTGACCACGGCACCGCGCGTGACAACCCCGTGCCGCTCGAGCAGCAGCTCGCCGAGCGCCTTGGCCCTGACCGTACTGTCGCCCGCCGCGAGCGGCAGCAGCGACCAGCGCCCGCCGCCCGTGGGAGGGCCGCTCTGGGCCACCGAAAGTGAGCGGTTGCGATAGGAGCGGGTGCGCGGCGCGCGGCGCGGCGCGGCGGGGCCACCGAGGTAGGAGCGCAACGGCGAGAAGGTGTCGTTGGTGATCAGGCCGGCCCAGACCAGATCCCAGAGCGCCGCGTTCAGCGATTTGTCGTCGAGGCTGCCGACGGCCTGGCCGAGCTGCCGGAAGAAATATGCCCCGCCGCCGGCGAGGGTTGCCAGAATCTCGCGCTGCAGCGGGGTCGTCTCGGTGTCGCCGGGCTCGGGCAGAGTCAGCGTCGCGGTCTCTGCAAGGTGCAGGCTGACCCATCCGTCGCCTCGTGGCAGCGCGCCATTACCCGCCCAGATCACCTCGCCGGAGGTGGTCAGCTCGTCGAGCCAGGCCTGCGAATAGTTCGCTAGTCGGGCCGGCAGCACCAGACTCTCCCACGCGGATGCCGGCAGCGCGACCCCTGCCAGTTGGTCGATGACCTGGGCGAGGCCGTCGACCCCGCGCAGCGCCCCGCCGCCGCGGCCGTCCGAGACGTGCTGCCACTGCGGCAGAAACCGGCCAAGGGTTGCGATGTCGACCGGCTCGACCTCCTGGCGCAGGGCGGCCAGCGAGCGCGAGCGCAGCCGCCGCAAAACCTCGACGGAGATCCACTCCGTGCCGGTGGCGCCCGGCCGAAATTCTCCGTCGACGACGCGACGGTCGGCGGCGAGACGGCGAAGGGTGTCGGTGACGACGGCTGTTCCGAGACCGAAGCGGGTCGCGGCATCCTGCACGGTGAAGGGGCCGTGGGTGCGGGCGTAGCGGCTGAGAAGATCGCCGACCGGGTCGTCGACGGGTTCGATGAACGCGGCCGGTACCCCGATCGGCAGTGGCACACCGAGGGCGTCGCGAAGGCGCGCGGCATCTTCGACGACGGCCCACTGGGCCACCCCGGCGATCGTGACGCGCAGCGCGCGGTTGGCGCGGGCAAGCTCATCCAGCAGCGCGGGCAGCCCCGGGACGGCCACTAGCGTCGGCAGGCAGCGCAGCGCGAGCTCGGCGATCGACAACGGCCCGAGCATCCGCAGGGTATCGACTACTCCCTCGGCGTCTTTCGCCTGCCGCTCCGGGGTGAGGCGCTGCAACTCGCGCTCGGTGAGGTCGATGACGGCGGGGTCGAGAAGTTCGCGCAGTTCCGCCCGGCCGAGCAGTTCGGCGAGCAGGGCCGGGTCGAGCGAAAGCGCGGCGGCGCGACGCTCCGCGAGCGGGGAATCCCCCTCGTACATGAACGCCGCGACATAACCGAAAAGCATGCTGCGCGCGAACGGCGACGGAATGTCGGTCTCCGTCTCGACGATCCGAATCTTGCGCGCCGCGATGTCAGCGGTCAGCGTGGTGAGGGCCGGCAGGTCGTAGACGTCTTGCAAGACCTCGCGCACCGTTTCGAGAACGATCGGGAATGTCGGGTACTTGCGGGCGACATCCAGAAGTTGGGATGCCCGCTGCCGCTGCTGCCAGAGCGGGGAGCGCTTGCCGGGGTTGTAGCGCGGCAACAACAGGGCCCGGGCGGCGCATTCACGGAAGCGCGCGGCGAACAGCGCGGAGCCGCCGACCTCCTCCGTCACGATCTGCTGAAGTTCGTCGTTCTCGAACACGAACAGTTCGGCACCGGGCGGTTCGGCATCGGTGTCGGGGATGCGCACGACGATGCCGTCATCGCCCGCCATTGCGGCGCCATCGACACCCAGCCGGTCGCGCACGCGCGCACTGACCGCCAGTGCCCATGGCGCGTGCACGGGCATGCCGTACGGGGAATGCAGCACCACCCGCCAGTCGCCCAGCTCGTCGCGGAAACGTTCGACCACCAGGGTGGTGTCGCTGGGCACCTGACCGGTCGAGTCGCCCTGGTCTTTTATCAGCGCGACGAGGTTGGCGGCGGCGCGTTCATCGAGGCCGATGTCGCGCAGTCGCTGAAGTGTAGGGGCGGCATCGCCGGTTGACATCTCGCGCTGGAACGCACCGATGGCTGCACCCAGTTCCGCCGGTCGGCCGAGGCCGTCCCCGCGCCAGAATGGCACCTTGCCGGGCACGCCGAAGGCGGGCGAAACCAGCACCTGATCGTGGGTGATATTTTCGATGCGCCAGCTCGTCGTGCCGAGGGCGAACACATCGCCGACGCGCGACTCGTAGACCATCTCCTCGTCGAGTTCTCCCACGCGTCGACCCGGTCCACCGCGCGAATCGTCGGAACCGCCGACCATGAAGACGCCGAACAGGCCACGATCCGGGATCGTGCCGCCGGAGGTCACGGCCAGCCGCTGCGCTCCCGGCCGGCCGGCGATCGTGCCGGCCACCCGATCCCACACGATACGCGGGCGCAGTTCCGCGAACTCGTCGCTCGGGTAGCGGCCGGCCAGCAGATCAAGGGTGGCGTCGTAGGCGCTGCGCGGCAGGGTCGCGAAGGGGGCGCTGCGCCGCACCGTGTCAAACCATTCCTCGACATCGATGCCCTCCAGCGCGGTCGCCGCGACGGTCTGCTGCGCGAGCACGTCGAGGGGATTCGCGGGCACAGCGATGGATTCGATCTGGCCGGAGAGCATGCGGTCGACAGCCACGGCGGTATGGATGAGGTCGGTGCGGTGTTTCGGAAACAGCACTCCCGTCGAAATCTCCCCGACCTGATGCCCGGCCCGCCCGATGCGCTGAAGCCCCGAGGCCACCGACGGCGGCGACTCGACCTGGATCACCAGATCGACGGCGCCCATGTCGATCCCGAGTTCGAGCGATGATGTGGCCACGACGCACCGCAGCCGACCCGACTTGAGGTCGTCTTCGATGGTCGCGCGCTGTTCCCGAGAGACGGAGCCGTGGTGCGCGCGGGCCAGCAGCGGCGGCGCGACCGGCCCCAACGGCAGGCTCGACGAAGCAGCCGACGGCCCGGTCGACGCTGCGGTCAGCTCGAGGGCGAGGGTGCGCTCCACGAAAATCTCGTTCAGCCGGGCGGTCAGCCGTTCGGCAAGCCGCCGCGAATTGGCGAACACGATCGTGGATCGGTGCTCGAGGATGCTGTCGACGATGGCCTCCTCCACATGAGGCCAAATCGAGCCGGCCGCCTCGGGGTTTGCCACCGGGCCAGCGGCAGACCCGTCGGGGGAGCGCACCGCGCCAGGCTGGGTCATGTCATCAACGGGCACGACGATGCTGAGGTCGAAGGTCTTGGCGGCGGGCGGCTGCACGATCGTCACGGGCGCGCGACCGGCGAGAAAACGCGCCACCTCGTCGAGCGGGCGCACGGTCGCGGACAGCCCGATGCGCTGCGCCGGCTTTTCCAGCAGCAGGTCGAGGCGTTCCAGCGAGAGCGCCAGGTGCGCGCCGCGCTTGGTCGCGGCGACGGCGTGCACCTCGTCGATGATGACCGTCTCGACGCCCATCAGGGTCTCACGGGCCGCCGAGGTGAGCATCAGATAGAGCGACTCTGGAGTGGTGATCAGGATGTCGGGCGGCAGCCGCGCGAGCAACCGCCGGTCTTGCGTCGTGGTGTCCCCCGATCGCACCCCCACCGTCACGGCGGCGGTCGCTAACCCCAGCCGCAGCGCGGTCTGGGTGACGCCGACCAGCGGAGCTCGAAGGTTGCGCTCGACGTCGACGCCGAGAGCCTTCAGCGGGGAGATGTAGAGCACGCGCGTTCGGCGGCGCGGGTCTTCGGCCGGGGGAGACGAAATCAGTCGATCGATGGCCCAGAGAAATGCGGCGAGCGTCTTGCCTGATCCGGTCGGGGCGACGACCAGCGCGTGCGAGCCGGACGAGACGGCATCCCAGGCGCCAAGCTGGGCCGGAGTCGGCGCTGCGAAAGCGCCCTCGAACCATTCCCGCGTCGCGGGGGAGAAGCGTTCGAGGGCCATCCCTCTATCTTCTCCCGCAGCACCGACCGATGCGCCTCGGGCTCAGGCCGCGTGCTCGCGAAGAAATGCGCTGACGTCGGCGAGTTCCTGTGACGAGATCGAGTGGGCGAGGTTTTCGTAGACGTGGATGCTGGCGTCGGCATGCGTGGGCAGCCAGGCGGCGGTGCGCTCGATGGCGGATGCCGGGATCATCGCATCGTCGGCGCCGCGCCCCCAAAAAACCGGCGGACGCAGGCGCTCAAGCTCGGCGTCGCCGGGATGGCCGCCCGATGCCACAAAGCCGGAGAGTGCGACGGTCGACGCGAACCGTCCCGGCGCGACACGGTTAAGCTGAAGCGCCATGGCGGCCCCCTGCGAGAAGCCCAGCAGGGTGACGCTCGGATTGGCGAGCGTGTTGAGCCAGGCGATGACCGCGGCAGCGGCAGCGTCCACCGCGTCGCGTGCGGGATCGCCGGAGGGCGAACCGGTGCCGCGACTCCACCACGCGTAGCCGCCACTCTCCGCGATCGGGGCGCGCAGGGAGGCAACGACCGGCTCAAGCGGCAGCCCGGGCGACATCCCGAACAGGTCACCCTCGTGGGATCCGTAGCCGTGCAGCAGCACGAGCAGGGGGCGGCCTTCGCGCTCGCCGGCCGACCAGATGATTGCGTCGGTATCGAGAGTCATGGCTGTGTTCATGCTCACAATCCTTGCATCGCCCGCCCGCCGAACGACGCCGCACCCGTGATCGGGCCTCTGCACACTCATAATGGAGCATGAGCTCAGTAGGCACCCCCGACCCGACCTCCGGATGGTTGTCTGAGGAGGAGCTCGCCGAAGCCCGCCGCCGGCTTCCGCTGCTCTATGTCGAGGCCGTGCCGGTGCGACTGGATGGCATGGGCCGAGTCATCGAGGTCGGCACGCTAATGCGCGCCAACGACGGCGAGATCACCCGAACCCTGATTTCCGGGCGGGTGATGTACGGCGAGACCCTGCGCGACGCCCTCTTCCGTCACCTCGAAAAAGACCTGGGCCCGATGGCGTTCCCGCTGCTTCCGGCTAGCCCTGTGCCCTTTTCGGTGGCCGAGTATTTTCCGTGGCCGGGGTCCAGTCAGTTCATGGATTCCCGTCAGCACGCCGTCTCGCTCGCCTATGTCGTGCCGATCACCGGCACCTGCGAACCGCGCCAAGACGCGCTCGAGGTGACCTGGTTGCGGCCAGCGGAGGCGGCATCGGAATCGGTGACGGCCGACATGGAGGGCGGGCGCGGCGCACTGCTGCGGGCGGCCCTCGCGTCGGTGGGCGTTCTTCCCTGACGCGTGAACGGCCCGCAGCACTAGCTACGAGTAGCGACTAGCGACCGCGGCGCTGCCCGCTGGCGGAATTCGGGCGCACGACCTGGCCGACGCGAATCGGGCCACCGGAGGCCTGCGCGCGACCGTTGCCGCCGCGCGGGCGCGACGGGGCCTGTTCGGCGCGAGCCGGCTGGGCGTGTGATGACTGAGCGTGTGGCTGGGTAGCTGAACCACCCTGAGCGGGGCGACCCGAGCGGTCGCGGCGCGGGGCGGATGCGCCGGCACCCTGCCCACGCTCGTCACGATTGGCGCGCTTGCGGGTGGCGTTTGCGCCCTCTGAGCGCCCGCCCTGCGAGTAACCGCGTTCGGGGGTTTCGGCCCGGGGTGCCGGCTTGACATAGGCCGCGACATCCCCGACCAGCGCGGTGACAGCGGCAGAGTCTGCCGTGACGCGCTGGGGGGTGACGGTGATTTCGGCTTTGCGCAGGAGGGCCGCGGTGTCTTTGCGCTGGTCGGGCAGCACGATCGTGACGACCTCGCCCTCCTTGCCCGCGCGAGCGGTGCGGCCGGAGCGGTGCAGATAGGCCTTGTGCTCCGACGGCGGGTCGACGTGGATCACGAGTTCGATGTCATCCACGTGAACGCCGCGAGCGGCGACATCGGTAGCGACGAGAACCCGGGTCGCACCGGAGGCGAAGGAGGCGAGGTTGCGGTCACGAGCGACCTGCGAGAGGTTGCCGTGCAGGTCGACAGCGGGGATGCCAGCATCGGTGAGCTGTTTGGCAAGCTTTTTGGCGTGGTGCTTGGTGCGCATGAAGAGGATGCGACGGCCGGTGCCCGAGGCGAGCTTCTTGATCAACTCGTTCTTCTCGTCGGCTCCTCCGACCTCGAACACGTGGTGGGTCATCGCGGCGACGTGGCTGTTGGCCTCGTCGACGGAATGCAGCACCTGGTTGTGGAGGTAACGCTTGACGAGTTTGTCGACGCCGTTGTCGAGGGTGGCGCTGAACAGCAGGCGCTGCCCCGTCTGCGGAGTCTTGTCCATGATCCGGGTGACGACCGGCAGGAAGCCGAGGTCGGCCATGTGGTCGGCCTCGTCAAGCACGGTGATTTCGATCGCGTCGAGGTGAGCGAAGCCCTGTTTCATGAGGTCTTCGAGGCGGCCGGGGCAGGCGACGACGATATCGACACCGGCCTTGAGCGCCGCGACCTGGCGGTTTTGGCTGACGCCACCGAAAATGGTGGTGATGGTGAGGCCGTAAGCGGAAGCCAGCGGCTCCATGGCCACGGTGATCTGGGTCGCGAGTTCACGAGTGGGGGCGAGCACGAGGCCGAGCGGGCGACCGGGGCGACGTTTGCCGCCGGCCAGTGAGCTGCCGAGGCGGGCCACCATCGGGATCGCGAAGGCGAGAGTCTTGCCGGAGCCGGTCTTGCCGCGGCCCAGCACGTCGCGACCAGACAGGGTGTCCGGCAGGGTGTCGACCTGAATGGGGAAGGGTTCGGTGATTCCGTTGGCGCCGAGGGCGGCAACGATGGGTGCTGGCACGCCGAGCGCGCCGAAGGAGAGTTCAGTCATGAGTTATTTTCTTGAGCATGCCGGTG
>JANXTJ010000288.1 GCA_025352485.1 Salinibacterium sp. | reverse complement strand
GGATAAGACGCGGTGTTGTCAGGCCACCAGCCACCGCTGCCGACGAGACGATTGACCCAAACGAATGGCCGAGGATGACCGCGCTGCCGGTGAGGCCGAGCGCATCTATGAAAGCGACCAGCCATGCCGAATAGCCCGCGATGTCATGTGTGGCGCTGCCGAGCTGGTCGGATTCCCCGAAACCCGGCAGGTCGGGGCTGATGATGCGCAGATTCCGCAGATGCGCGATGACGGGCTCTAGGCCGTGGTGTTCCCCGCGGTAGCCGTGCACCGCCACAATGGTCGTCGCCGCGTCATCCTCGCCGTACACCCAGTAGCGGGTATTGCCGCCCATGATCCGAACGGTGCTGTCTCTGACGGGGATTCCGGCAAGCAGCGCCGCATACGGGGAGTCGACTGTCACAGCCCAATTCTAGGCAGGCTGGCAGACACAAGCGCTTGCAGGACGGTTCTAGACTCGCCATGTGACCTTCACCGCGCCCATCACACTGCCCGGCCTGGCCCTCGATCCCCAGTGGTATCGACGGGCGGTGTTTTACGAGGTGATGGTCAGGTCGTTTTACGACAGCAACGGCGACGGCTCCGGCGATATTGCGGGTCTCATCTCGAAGCTTGACTACCTGCAGTGGCTCGGAATTGATGCGCTATGGATTCCGCCTTTCTTCAACTCGCCGCTGCGCGACGGTGGGTACGACGTCTCCGATTTCACGTCAGTGCTGCCAGAGTTCGGCACCCTCGAGGAGTTCACAGAGTTGGTGACGAAAGCCCACGAGCGCAATATGCGCGTGCTTATCGATTACCCGCTTAACCACACTTCTGACCAGCACGATTGGTTTCAGCAGTCGCGCAGCGACCCGGATGGCCCCTATGGCGACTACTACGTCTGGAGCGATACCGACGAAAGGTATCCCAATGTGCGCATTATCTTCGTTGACTCCGAAGAGTCGAACTGGGCCTTCGACCCCGTTCGGCGCCAGTTTTACTTCCACAGGTTCTTTTCGCACCAACCCGATCTGAACTTCGAAAATCCGGCGGTGCGCCAGGCGGTTCTCGACACGGTCAGCCACTGGATGAATATGGGGGTCGACGGCGTTCGCCTCGACGCGATCCCGTACCTCTTCGAGTCCGACGACGGCAACGGCGAGGGCGAGCCGAAAACCCACGAATTCATCAAAGGGATCAGGGCGATGGTCGACCGGGACTTTCCGGGCCGCATCCTCATCGCCGAGGCGAACCAGTGGCCGCAGGAAGTGGTGGCCTTCTTCGGCACCGATGATGAGCCGGAATGCCACATGGCGTTCAACTTTCCCGTGATGCCCCGCATCTTTTACTCGCTGCGTTCTCAGCATGCGGGCGAGCTGGTGCGCGTGCTCGCCGAGACCACCGAGGTGCCGCGCGGCGCGGCGTGGGCGGTATTCCTGCGCAACCACGACGAGCTCACCCTCGAAATGGTGAGCGAGGAGTACCGTCAAGCGATGTACGGCTGGTATGCCTACGACCCGCGGATGCGCTCCAATGTGGGAATTCGCCGTCGCCTTGCCCCGCTGCTCGACAACTCCCGCGCAGAAACGGAGCTCGCCCATGCGCTGCTCTTCTCGCTGGAGGGCAGCCCGTTCCTCTATTACGGCGACGAGATCGGGATGGGAGACAATATTTGGCTACCGGACCGCGATTCGTCGCGCACCCCGATGCAGTGGACGCCAGATCGCAACGCCGGGTTCTCCACCGCAGACCCGGGCAAATTGTTCCTGCCCGTGGTGCAATCGCTGGTCTACAACTACAACCTGGTCAACGTCGAATCCCAACTCGCGCAATCGCGGTCGTTGCTGCACTGGGTGCGCAACGTGATCCATGTGCGGAAGGCGCATCCCACATTCGGGTTGGGGACGCTTCGGGTGCTCAAAACGAGCCATGAATCCGTGCTCGCTTTCGTGCGTGAGTATGCCGGTTCCGAAACTCAGTTCGGAGACTCTGCCGAAAATGTATTGTGCGTTTTCAGCTTCGCCCATAACCCGGTCGCCGTGCAGATCGAGATTGAGGGATACGCGGGGTCGACGACATTCGACCTTTTCGGCGGCGGCGACTTTCCCAGCGTGGGTGACGACGGCTCGATCACCCTGACCCTCGGCACGCAGAGTTTCTACTGGTTGCACCTCGGCGATCGGCGCCCCTGAGCGAGTCTGCCGCCCGCTGTCAGGGAGGCGACCTAACCTGAGGCCATGAACAATTGGGGTCAGCTGGCCGTCTTCGATCTTGAGACGACGGGTGTCGATGTCGAGGCGGCGCGGATTGTCTCGGCCTGCGTGGCGGTGCTGGCCGCCGATGGTTCTGTCGTGCAGCGCTGGGACTGGCTCGCCGATCCGGGAGTCGAGATTCCAGAGGGCGCCGCCGCCATCCACGGCATCACCACGGCCAGAGCCCGGGCCGATGGCCGCCCCGCGCACGTTGTCGTGGCCGAGATCACCCAGACGTTGCGGGTAATCTTCGCCCTCTCGATCCCGCTCGTGGTCTACAACGCGCCCTACGACCTCACTCTGCTCGACCGGGAGTGCCGCCGCCATCAATTCGACGCACTCGAGATCATCTCTCCCGTGATCGATCCCCTCGTGATCGATAAGGCCCTCGACCGGTACCGCAAGGGCAAGCGCACACTCGTCGCAACCGCAGAGCGCTATCGGGTGACCCTCGACGACGCGCACGACGCCGGGTCTGACGCGATCGCTGCCGGGCGCGTCGCCCAAGCCCTGGGGGCTGCCTATCCGGACGAGCTCGATGTCACCCTCGTCGACCTGCACGGTCGCCAAGAAATCTGGTACGCCGAGCAGTCCGCGAGTTTTCAGGAGTACATCCGCGGGGTAAAAGGAGACGATACCTTCGTGGCCGATTCGGCGTGGCCGATGCGCCCGGCCGCCGCGCTATCGACGCTCGTTGACACTCAGCCGATTCCGGCGCCGTTGCCCCGCCCGAGCCGTGGGGTGCCGTTCGTCGACATCTACGCCGCTGGCGGCACTGTCGCCGATTCGCTCTTTTTCATCCCGCCGGATGATTCCCCGCCGGTCGTTGTCGAGCCGGTCGTTGTCGTACCGGTGGTGGTCGTGGCGGTCACAGCCGTGCCCCTGGTTGACGCACCGCTCGTCGTTGCTACCCCACGAACCGGCAAGCCGACGGTGCTGCGCATCGCCGCTGGCATTATCAGCGATCCGGCCGGTCGCACGCTTCTGGTGCGAAAACGTGGCACCACCGCCTTTATGCAGGCCGGTGGCAAGATCGAGGACGGCGAGAGCGCGTTGGATGCCCTCTCCCGCGAACTCCGCGAGGAGGTCGGCTTCGTGGTTGACCTTGATCACACCGAATATCTCGGCAGTTTCCGCGCCGTAGCGGCCAATGAGGCAAACACCGTCATTCGCGCGGAGGTCTTTGCCCTGTCGGTCACTGACGAGCTCGCCGCGGCGGGCGAGATCGAAGAACTGCTCTGGCTGGACTCCGTCGACGCGCCCGGCATTGAGCTCGCTCCGCTCACCCGCGACACGATCCTGCCGCTCTGGGAGCAACGCCGCTCAGCCCTGTTTTAGCCCCGGCCGTGGCCCAGGGTTTATGGGCGAGAACGTGTGGACGGAATCGAGTCGCCGACGCCATCAACAGCCGACCACGCGGAATCCTCGGGTGGCGCGCCCCGCTCCCCCGCCTCGTCGGCGACCTGCCGACCTCAGCCGGCCGTTCGGCCCTATCTGGGCCTGGCCGTGAACGAGAAACGGCGACCGGTTTCCCGATCGCCGTTCTCATGAAAAATGGGAAGCTTACTTGTCGTCGGCCTTCTTGGCGCCGAAGCCCGCGTAACGAGAGTTGAACTTCTCGACCCGTCCTGCGGAGTCCATGATGCGCTGCTTGCCCGTGTAGAACGGGTGCGACTCCGAGGAGATTTCGACGTCAATCACCGGGTAGGTGTTGCCGTCTTCCCACTCGATGGTCTTGTCGCTCGAGACGGTCGAACGAGTAAGGAAGGTCGCACCGGAGGCGAGGTCCCGAAAAACGATCGGCGCGTAGGTGGGATGGGTGTCGGTCTTCATGGCTGATCCTTGTTTGAATGAGGCGAAAATTGTGGCCGCACTAAAAGCGCACTTGCCAACTACGGAGCCTACCAGAGAGCGACAGGAAAGGCAGCGCTATGCGGCGCGAGCGGTGAACCGGCCGTTGTCGGCGGTGACGACCAGCGTTAGACCAAAGGCCGCGCTGAGATTCTCGGCAGTGATGACCTCGTCGAGGGTGCCCGCAGACTGAATCGCGCCGTCTGCAAGGAGAAGCGCGTGGGTGAATCCCGGGGGAATCTCCTCGACGTGGTGAGTGACCATAACGATCGCCGGGGAGGATGGCGCGCTCGCAAACCCACCGAGCAACTGGAGCAGCTCTTCACGGGAGCCCAGGTCGAGGCTCGCGGCCGGCTCATCCAGCAGCAACAGTTCCGGATCGGTCATGACAGAGCGCGCTATTTGCACTCGCTTCTGCTCACCATCACTGAGATCGCCAAAACGACGATTCTCCAGAGTGCTGAGTTTCCACTGCTCGAGTACGCGCTGGGCGCGTCGCACGTCGATCTCGTCGTAGCGCTCGTTCCAACGCCCGGTGACCGAGTAGGCGGCGGTGAGTACGACATCGATGACCAGCTCGTCACGGGGCACGCGCCGGGCTAGCGCCGTCGAGGCGAAGCCGATCCGCGGACGCAGCTCAAAAACATCGGTCTTGCCCAACGCCGCATCCAGTACACCGACGGTGCCGGATGTCGGGTGGGCTTGGGCGGCGGCGAGCTGCAGCAGCGTGGTCTTACCCGCGCCGTTGGGGCCGAGGATGACCCACCGTTCGGAGTCATCCACCGTCCAGTTGACGGAGCTAAGAATCTCGTTGCCGTCGCGCACGACCGACACATTGCTGAACTGCAGAACGCTTGCCATGATGTTTCCAGCCTAGGCGCTGCGGGCGGGGCGCAGTCCCCTCTGGCGGCTCACAGCAGACTGCGGTAAATCTCGATGGTGCGGGCGGCGATACTCCCCCAGCTGAAATCGCGCTCGGCGCGAAGCCGGCCCGCCATACCCATGCGTCGAGCCGATTCGGGATCGCTCACCACCTCCGTGAGCGTTCTGGCGAGATCGGCCACAAACTTCTCCGGCTGCAACGGCGTTCCCGTGCCGTCCTGCGCCTGCTCGATCGGCACCAGCCGGCCCGTGACGCCGTCGTTGACGACCTCGGGGATGCCCCCCGTCGCGGTGCCGACGACGGGCGCCGAACACGCCATCGCCTCCAAATTCACGATGCCAAGAGGTTCATAGATCGACGGGCAGACGAACGTGGTGGCCTGGCTGAGCACCGCCGAGAGCTCGTGCTGGCTGAGGAGGGTGTCGAGCCACACCACACCCGAGCGCTGAGCCTGCAGTGCCCGCACCCCCGCCTGCACTTCGGCGAGAATTTCGGGGGTGTCGGGCGCTCCGGCGCACAGCACGAGCTGCACCTCCGGCGGCAGCAGAGCCGCGGCCCGGAGCAGATAGGGCAGACCCTTCTGACGGGTGATTCTGCCGACGAACACGACGGAAGGGCGGTCGGGGTCGATGCCGAGCGCCCTGACCACGTCGGGGTCATCCACCGGCTTCCAGCGCTCGAGGTCGATCCCGTTGTGCACGACGGAGACCTTCGCGGGGTCAAGCGCCGGGTAGGAGCGCAGGATGTCGCGACGCATCCCCGCACTGACCGCGATCACCGCTGCTGCCGATTCGAAGGCCGACTTTTCGATGAAACTGGACACCCGGTAGCCCCCGCCGAGCTGCTCTGCCTTCCACGGCCGCAGCGGCTCAAGACTGTGGGCAGTGACAACGTGCGGGATGCCGTGCAAGAGGGATGCCAGCTGCCCGGCCGCATTCGCGTACCAGGTGTGCGAGTGCACGAGGTCGGCACCACCCACGTCCTGTGCGATTTGCAGATCCACGCCGAGGGTTGCCAACGCGGGGTTGGCGCCGCTGAGCTCGGGCGGCACGAGGTAGTTGACGACGTCGAGCTCGTTGCGGGGCATCCCGAAGCAGCGCACGACGACGTCAAGATCGCGGCGCAGCGCCCTCACCAGTTCGGCGACGTGCACGCCGGCACCGCCGTACACCTCCGGTGGATATTCGCGGCTGATTAAGTCTACTCGCATGCCCAAGACGTTACATGCCGTGGCTATCTGCAGAGCCGCGCGCTGGCTACTGTTGCCCTATGTCGTCAAAGAAGATCTTCGGTATTGTCCTTGCCGGCGGAGAGGGTAAACGGCTCATGCCGTTGACCGCGGATCGAGCTAAGCCCGCCGTCCCGTTCGCCGGGGGTTACCGACTTATCGACTTCGCGCTCAGCAACCTCATCAACTCGGGCCTTCGCCAGATCGTCGTGCTCACCCAGTACAAGTCACACAGCCTCGACCGGCACGTGTCGCAGACCTGGCGGCTGTCCGGCATGCTCAACGCCTATGTGGCATCCGTTCCTGCCCAGCAGCGCCTGGGAAAACGCTGGTTCAGTGGTTCGGCCGATGCCATCCTGCAAAGCCTGAACCTGCTGCGTGATGAGAAGCCCGACATCGTGATCGTCGTCGGCGCTGACCACGTTTATCGGATGGACTTCAGCCAGATGATCGACGCCCACATCGCGTCGGGGCTCGGCCTCACCGTGGCGGCGATTCGCCAGCCGATCGAGTTGGCCGACCAGTTCGGCGTCATTGAGGTCGACCCGCTGGATCCCACCCGCATTGCCGCGTTCCACGAGAAGCCGCAAAAAGCGCTCAGCCTGCCCGATTCGCCGGGTGAGGTGCTCGCCTCGATGGGTAACTACATTTTCGATGCGGACGTACTCATCGAGGCCGTTCAACGCGATGGAGCCCGCAGCGACTCCAATCACGACATGGGGGGCGATATCGTTCCCGACTTCGTGTCGCGCGGTCTTGCCGGCGTCTACGACCTCAACCGCAACGACGTTCCCGGCTCGACCGAGCGCGACCGTTTTTACTGGCGGGATGTCGGCACGATCGAATCGTTTTTCGACGCCCATCAGGACCTCATTTCGGCGCTGCCGATCTTCAATCTCTATAACCGCGAGTGGCCCATCTTCAGCCAGCAGCTCAACTCGCCGCCGGCAAAGTTTGTGCGCGATGCCAAAGGCAACAACGGCACCACGATTGACTCGATCGTGTCGCTGGGCTGCGTGGTGTCTGGCGCCCACATCGAGCGCAGCGTGATCGGCCCTTGGGCGAACATCGGTTCGGGCGCTACGGTCATCGACTCCGTGGTGTTTGAGCGCGTGCAGATCAGCCCGAACGCGGTCGTGCGACGCGCTATTCTCGACAAGGATGTCGTGATCGGCGAGGGCGCGACCGTCGGGGTTCACCCCGAAGCGGACCGCGCTCGCGGCTTCACCATCACCGAAACCGGCATCACCGTCGTCGGCAAGGGCGTCACCGTCACCTGACCCACCAGCCCCTGACCCAGCAGTCCCTGACCCAGCAGTCCCTGACCCACCAGCATGAGGAGCCCCGGATGCCGCGCTTCCTCGTTGTTCTCGACGTCGACTCCACGCTCATCGAGAACGAGGTCATTGAGCTGCTCGCGGCGCGGGCCGGGTCGCTTGCCGAGGTCGAGGAGATCACCCGCCAAGCGATGAACGGTGAGCTCGATTTCGAGGAGTCGCTCCGGGCCAGGGTGTCTACCCTCGCCGGACTACCCGAGTCGGTATTCGGAGATATCGCGGCCCAGGTGGTTGTCACGACCGGCGTCGCTGAGCTCGTCGCGGGGATTACCGCGGCGGGCGGGCGCGTTGGCGTCGTGTCCGGCGGATTTCACGAGGTCATCGACCCCGTCGCGGCGGCGCTCGGCCTGCACTACTGGCGGGCCAACCGGCTGGGAGTGGTCGATGGCCGCCTCAACGGTGGGCTCGTCGGCCCGATCATCGACGGAGCAGCCAAGGCGACCACCCTGCGCGAGTGGGCCGCCGACTTCGACGTGCCGCTGTCGCGCACCGTCGCGGTGGGCGACGGTGCCAACGACCTGCCGATGATGGCGATCGCCGGGTTGGCAGTGGGGTTCGACGCCAAGGCACCGGTGCGCGATCGCGCGGGGGTACTCATTGATGCGCGCGATCTCTCGCAGGTGTTGCCGCTGCTGGGACTGCGCGGTTAGTGCCCCATGCCCAATCCCCCATCGACGGGGATCACGGCACCGGAAATATAGCCGGCGTCATCGCCGGCAAGCCAGACGATGACCTTCGCAACTTCGGCGGCGCTGGCATATCGACCGGCCGGAATCTGCTTGAGGTAGCTGGCCTGCTGAAGCTCAGACAGTTCTGCGGTCATGTCGGTCTCGACGAACCCAGGGGCGACGACGTTGGCCGTGATGCCGCGGCCGCCAAGCTCGCGCGTTACCGAGCGGGCCAAGCCGATCAGACCACTTTTTGACGCGGAGTAGTTGATTTGGCCGGCCGAGCCGAGCAGCCCCACAACGCTGGAGACGAGAATAATGCGACCGAAACGCGCCTTGAGCATCCCCTTGGATGCCCTCTTGACAATTCGGAAAGCACCACTGAGGTTCGTGTCGATCACCTCGGTGAAATCCGTGTCGCTCATGCGCATGAGCAGCATGTCGCGGGTAATTCCGGCGTTAGCTACGACGATCCCGATCGGGCCGAGCGCGGCCTCAACCTGGCCAAAAGCCGCGTCAATGCTGGCCGAATCCGTCACGTCGGCAATGACGGTCAGGCTTCCGGCCGGGCCTTCGCCGGAGCGTGCAGTGACGGCCACGCGGTGCCCCGCCGCCACGAACTCCTCGGCGATCGCCCTGCCGATCCCTCGATTTCCCCCGGTGATCAACACGGTCCTAGCCTCAGTCATGGCCACCAGCCTAGTGTCAGGCAATCGCGACGTAGGCTGGAGAGTGCCGCGTCATCCCGATGCCCCAGAATCCGTGTGAGCCCATGAAGCAGCCGCAGTCGATCACCGCCCTTGCCGAGTCTCCTGATGCGGAACGCCGCCGCCGCATGACGAAGTACTTCATCGCGATGGCGGTGCGCGTGGGCTGCATCATGCTCTGTTTCTTCCTGCATGGCTGGTGGTTACTGCTGCCCATCGTCGGCGCGGTCGTGCTGCCCTATGTCGCCGTGGTCTTCGCCAACATCGGGTCGACCGGCAGTGAGAACGTCTTGCGCCCCGGCGCGGTGGTGCCCGTGCGGCGCGGTATCGACCCGGCTGGCGAATGATCGGTGCGCCCGAACCCGCCACCGAACGCTGTTCGCGGGCGGGCTGCAGCCTGCCGGCGGGGTGGAAGGTAAACTGGCGTAACCCGCGTATCCATGCCGAAGACCGGGTGAAGATCTGGCTGGCCTGCGATGATCATGTGGACTATCTGCGGGACTACCTTTCGACGCGTGACTTTCCCGTGGTCGTGACGGATCTCGGCACATCGGTGCAGCGATTGGGAATATGACCGGGTGGCGTTTCACGCTGGAGCGTCGTTGGCTGGGTTATCTGGCGGCCGCTGTCGTGTTTGCCATTGCCTGTGTCGGCCTGGCCAACTGGCAGCTCTCCCGGCGCCAAGAGGCTCTCACCGAAATCGCCCGCGTGGACGTCAACTGGGAAAGCCACGCTCGACCGCTCACGGAGGTGCTGCCGACCCTGACGAGCTTCGCCGAAGCCGACAAGTGGATGCCCGTCACGATGTTCGGCCGTTATCTGGTCGACGACCAGTTGCTGGTGCGCGGCCGACCGCTGAACGGCAATGCCGGGTTTGAAGTGCTGGTGCCGTTCGAACTCGCCGATGGCAGCGTGTTCGTCGTGGACAGGGGCTGGCTTCCGGTTGGGAGCAAGCAGGACACCCCGGACATTGTTCCGGCGGCCCCCACCGGTGAGTTGACCGTCGTGGTGCGGTTGAAGGCGGGCGAACCGACGGTGCTGGGGCGCTCAGCTCCCGCCGGGCAGATCGCCACCATCCACCTGCCGGATATTGCCGAGCGGGTCGGCGAGCCGACATTTACGGCAGCCTACGGCGTGCTGGCGACGGAAGATCCCGCTCCGGCAATCCGCCCGACGGCGGTAGCAAAGCCGATTCCCGATGAGGGACCGCACCTCTCCTACGCGTTTCAGTGGGTCGTCTTCGCCCTGATGGGTTTCATCGGGCTGGGCTGGGCGTTTCGCCAGGAATACCGAATCCGTAACTCGGACGAGCCGCGGGAGCGCACGCGTGCCGCCGAGCGGCGACGCAAGCGCGACCTCAAGCCGAAGTCAGACGCCGAAATCGAAGACCGGCTGCTCGACCGTTTGGGTTAGGCCCGCTTCCGCTAAGCCCGTTCGCGCTGGCTCGCTTCCGCTAAGCCAGCGTGATCAGTTCGGCGTAGTCCTTGTTCCAGTGGTCTTCGACACCGTCGGGCAGGATCAATACTCGCTCAGGGTTGAGGGCTTCGACCGCGCCCTCATCGTGGCTCACCAGCACAACCGCGCCGGTGTAACCGGCCAGAGCGCCCAGAATCTCGAGACGGGAAGCGGGGTCGAGGTTGTTCGTCGGTTCGTCAAGCAGCAGCACATTCGCGCCGCTGACGACGATCATGGCCAGAGCCAGCCGGGTCTTCTCGCCACCGGAAAGCACGCCAGCGGGTTTGACGGCGTCGTCACCGGTGAATAGGAACGATCCCAGCACGCGGCGCGCTTCCATCTCGGTGATGTTGGGCGACGACGAGACCATGTTTTCCAGCACGCTGCGCTTGATGTCAATCGTCTCGTGCTCTTGGGCGTAGTAGCCGATTCGCAGACCGTGCCCGGGCTCGATCTGACCGGTGTCTGGCTTGTCGACCCCGGCGAGCATCCGCAGCAGCGTGGTCTTGCCCGCACCGTTGAAGCCCAAGACGACGACCTTAGAACCCCGGTCGATCGCGAGGTCAACAGCGGTGAAGATCTCCAGCGACCCGTAGCTCTTGCTGAGGTTGCTGGCCATCAGCGGAGTGCGGCCGCAGGGCGCAGGATCGGGGAAGCGAAGCTTGGCGACCCGATCGACGGTGCGCACCTCGTCGAGGCCAGCACGCAGCTTCTCGGCCCTAGCGACCATCTGGTGGGCTGAGGCCGCTTTCGACGCCTTCGCTCCGAACTTGGCGGCCTGAGTCTCGAGCACCGTCGCCTTCTTTTCGGCATTGACGCGCTCTTTTTTGCGGCGTTCCTCGTCGGAAGCCCGCTGCCTGATGTAGTTCTTCCACCCCATGTTGTAGATGTCAATAACCTGACGGTTAGCGTCGAGATAAAACACCTTATTGACGGTCTCTTCGACGATTTCCAGGTCGTGGCTGATCACGATCAGGCCGCCCTGGAAACCCTTGAGGAAGTCGCGGAGCCACACCACCGAGTCGGCATCGAGGTGGTTGGTGGGCTCGTCGAGCAGCATCGTGTCTGCCCCGGAGAAGAGGATGCGCGCCAGCTCGATGCGCCGACGCTGGCCTCCGGAGAGGGTCGACAGCGGCTGCTCGAGAATTCGGTCGGGCAGGGCGAGGTTGGAGGCGATGGATGCGGCCTCTGCCTCAGCCGCGTAGCCGCCGAGCGCGGTGAAGCGCTCCTCGAGTCGACCGTACTTGTTCATCGCGGCGGCGCTGATCGCGGCATCGGGGCTGGCCATGTCATCCATCGACTTCGCCATGTCGATCACGAGCGTACCGAGGCCTCGCGCATCGAGGATCCGCGTCCGCGCGAGGTCTTCCGGATTGCCCGAGCGCGGGTCTTGCGGCAAATAACCAATCTCGCCGGTGCGATCGATGCGACCGCCGGCCGGGGCGAGTTCACCCGCCAGCGTCTTGGTGAGTGTGGTCTTGCCGGCCCCGTTGCGGCCGACGAGACCAATCTTGTCGCCGCGGTCAACTCGGAACGACACGCCTTCCATCAGAAGGCGTGCGCCTACTCGCAGCTCGAGTTCATGCACAGCGAGCACAGCAAATGTCCAGTTCTTTTGGAGGGGAAGGGCGCGGCTCATCGGTGCGCCAGCCAGCTAGTCTACTTTGTGCGGCCGAACGATCCGGCTCACCATTCGCGATCAGCCTTACTCGACACCCCCAGGAGTCCCCTTGAGCACCTTGACCCTCGCCCTCGGCCGTCCGACGCTTGCCGACCGCATCTTCACTCGCAGCGTCGCCCTCGACGGTGTACTCGTTGTTGCCGGAGCTGCGCTTACCGCGGTCGCCGCCCAGATCGCCGTTCCGCTCTGGCCGGTTCCGGTCACCGGACAGACCCTCGCGGTGCTCCTCGTCGGCCTCAGCCTTGGCGCCCTGCGCGGCGGCATTTCCATGGCCCTTTACGCGCTGCTGGGCATCGTCGGACTCCCGGTCTTCAGCGGATCGTCTTCAGGTTTCGGGGTCATCGCCGGCCCCACCGGTGGCTACATCATCGGGTTTGTCTTCGCGGCCGTGCTCACCGGATGGCTTGCCCAGCTCGAATGGGACCGCAAACTGCTCCGCGCTTTCCTCGCCTCCCTCGCCGGAACCGTGGTGACCTTCGTGATCGGCCTGCCATGGCTCGCCGTCGCCCTCGGCAAACTCGGCTACCCGAACGACCTCAACTCCGTGCTTCAGGCCGGTTTTTACCCCTTCGTCGTCGGCGGTGTGATCAAGGCGGCGCTCGGTGCCGGAATCATCTCCGCCGCGTGGTTGGCCGTTCGCGCGTCTGACCGCCGTGCAGCAGCCCGCGCGGAGCGGGACATCACCGAGTAACCAGCCCAGCGGACCCGTTTGGTCGAGCGACTGGGCCAAGCGGGCCGACTATATCCGGTGCATCTGGAACGGGCAAGGCTCGCGGCCTTTCTCATCCTCTCGGATAGATTCGGCTCACCACCGCAGAAATCCGCGGCGGTGGAATGGAGCTTCGGCGTGGCCAATCGGAACTTGGCGAAGAATAAGCATCGTGGTGGTGCCCTTTTCGTGATCGCGGCGCTCGTTGGCCTCGCCGCAGTGGTCGCCCTCGTGCTCGCTGTGACGGGGTGCCCTTTCTTCCCCGCAGGTTCTAGCAATCCTCTCGCCGGCAAAGACCTATACGTCTACCCGACGTCAGCGGCGGCCCTCGCCGCTCGCGACGCGAAGGGGACGGCCGCGGGGGACGCGTTCGACACCCTCGCCCAAACCCCGACGGCCGTGTGGCTACTGCCAGAGGAACACCCGGTGGGTCAGGTGGAATCGTTCGTCTCCGGGATCGAAGATGATGCGGTGCACAAGGCGAAGCTACCGACATTCGTGATCTACGGCATCCCGAGCCGCGACTGCGGCAACTTCTCGGCGGGTGGGGCCGCCGCGCGCGACTATCCGAACTGGGTCGCCGCAATCGCACGGGGCATCGCGGCAAGACCCACCGTTCTCATCGTCGAGCCCGACGCGTTGGCCCTCGCGCCATCGTGCAACACGGTCGATGCCGCAACGGCATTCGTCAAGGCGGCCGCCGCGGCACTGTCGGCACCGAACACGGTGATCTACCTCGATGGCGGACACTCCAACTGGCTCCCCGCGTCGACCATGGCGATGCTCCTGGAGAAGGCGGGCGTCAGGCAGGTTCGAGGTTTCGCCACGAACGTTTCTAACTACAATGCCACGAAGAACGAGTAGGCCTACGGCGAGCAATTGAGCGGGCTTCTCGGCGGGGCCCACTTCGTCATCGACTCCGGCCGCAACGGCAACGGCTCGAACGGCGAATGGTGCAATCCCGCGGGTAGGCGCATCGGAGACACCCCTTCTGGGGTTGTCGCTCAGACGCACCAAGACGCTAACCTCTGGGTGAAGAATCCGGGCGAAAGTGACGGCAACTGTAACGGTGGCCCTGCTGCGGGGCATTGGTGGCCGGAACGTGCGTTTCAGCTTGTCGGTGGTGGATCGTGATCGAATCTGAATTCTTTACGGGAGTACAAGAATGAGCGTCGCAGCAAGCAATCTCGGCAACGGGCCCGGTCGGGTTGCCGTCGTCATCGAGGATGACGAAGACATTCGTCATCTGCTCGAAACCGTCCTCACTTAGGGCGGATTTCAGGTGATTGCCGCGAGCAACGGGCTAGACGGCATCGAGGCGGTGCGCCGGGACAGCCCCACCGTGACCACCCTCGACGTCAACATGCCCGGCATGGACGGGTTCGAGACGTTGCGCCGCATCCGGGAGTTCAGCGCAACCTACATCGTCATGCTCACCGCTCTCGGCGAAGAGATCGACACCCTGCGCGGGCTGGAATCCGGCGCGGATGACTACGTGACCAAACCGTTCCGACCTCGGGAACTGCGCGCCCGAATTGAGGCGATGCTCCGTCGTCCCCGTCTGGCGGTAGCGGATCCCCCAGCTGCGGCCGTCGTCGTCTCACCCTTCGCACCCAGCGCGATTGCCCCAGCCCAGCCCCAGCTCCCGCGACTGGTGGAGCAGCCCGAGGAATGGGAATCGGTGGAGGTCACCATCCCGCTGGCCCTGAAGCGCGAATACTTGGCAGCGGCCCAAACCGCCCGCATGGCGCCCCCGTTGGCCCAGCTGGCCTCGCGCGAACCCGACCATGGCTGGCTCGAGCACAATGGCCTCTGGGTGAACACGCAGACCAGAATCGTGCAGCAGGACGGCGTGGAGATCGATTTGACCCGCAGCGAGTTCGATCTGCTGGCCGGCCTGATGGAGACCACCCGCCAGGTGCGCACCAAGGCCGACCTCGTCTTGCTGCTCCGCGGCGAAAGCTACGTCACCTCCCATTTCGTTAGCGACGCCGATAAGCGCGCGATCGAAGTGCACCTGGCCAACCTGCGCAAGAAGCTCTCCGAGAATCCGAACGCGCCACGCTGGATCGAAACCGTGCGCGGCATCGGCTACCGGCTCACGGCATCCGATCCCACCTGATCGCGTCGAGTTAATGGCGCCGCGTTGATCGTTCCGTTCTATTGTCACTATGACCGAAAAGAACGATCGCTACGTGTCTAGTGAGACCATCGAGACGATCGACGCCAACGATTTCTTGGAGTCGGTCGGCCTTGAGGCACGCTACCGCCCCGCCATCGGCTGCGTGATCCCGGCCTACAACGAGGCGGAATCGATCGCCGAGGTGTTGCAGTCCCTGCTCGCGCAGACTCGGCATCCCGACGTCATCCACGTCATCGTCAATAACTCCACGGATGACACGGTCGCCATCGCGAGCCGGTACGCCGGGCCGCACACGGTTGTTGTCAATGGGGCGGAACAGTTCACGGAAATTTACGTTCATGACATCGGCAAAAACCCGGACAAGAAGGTCGGGGCGCTGAACTACGGTTTCACCCTCGTCGAGGGGTGCGACTACCTGCTCGGTGTCGACGGCGACACCACGGCGGCGCCGAACGCGGTGGCCGCACTCGAGGCTGAGATCAGTTCGGATACCCGCATCGGCGGCATCTCGGCGATCTACAGCATTGACGACACCCCATTCACCGGGCTCATAGCGCCATTTCTCATCGCCGGCCAACGGGCACAGTTTGCCGCCTTTAATATGCAAAATATGCTTCGCGGGCGCAACATGGCCGTACTCGGTGGCCAGTTTTCGATCTTCTACATCAAAGCCCTCCGTCAGGTCATGGTGGAGAACCACCAGTCGACACCGTGGGTGAAGGACAGCGAGGTCGAAGATTCGCTGCTTTCGCTGCAAATTAAGAGCGCCGGCTACCTCACCAAGATCAGCGCACAGGCCCGTGCTGACGTGGGCGGCATGACGAGTCTGCGGGGACTCGACGCCCAGCAGGTCAAGTGGAACTTCGGCGCGATCGAACTGATGTGGCCGGGTCAGCGCGGCGACACGAAAGGCCAGCCGTTTCATCCGAATCTGCGACTGCGCTGGTTTGAGAACCTGTCGATGCTAATCAACGGGGTGACCCGGGTGATGTTTGTGTTGCTCTTGGTCGCATCGCTGTCGATCGGCGCATTCGTCTTCAGCCCGATCTGGCTCCTGCCTCCCCTGATCGCCATCCTGCTCAACTTCCGCATCGCGCTGTCGATGAAGAACAGGGATGCAAAGGACTTCGTCTTTGCCATGACTCTCGTGCCCGCCGAGGTCTATATGTGGGTGCGTCTCGGCCACTTCTTTCGTGCATGGACCAAGTTTCTGTCGCGCAAACAGACCGATAATTGGGCCGAACAGGCCAAGGCGGAACGCGGGTCGGGTAACGCCTATTTGGCGCCGATCATCATCGCCATCGTGGTGATGAGCCTGCTGGTGGTGACCTGGTTCCAACTCTCCGTCGTGACGCAGTCGACGATTTTGTGGATCGGGTGGCCGATCCTCGGAACCATCACCGGTCTGCAGACGATCAATATGTTCTTCACGCTGATCCGCCGCCAGCGCGGATATCGCGTCTGAACGCGGAGGGAAATGTCATGAAAATCTCGCGCCGAATCGCCACTCGAATCGTGGCAGGAGCCCTGCTCCTGGTGGCATCCGTCACCCTCACCGGCTGCGGCACCGCGCCGTGGGCGCAAGGCGCCTCCGCCAGCCCCACCCCGAAACCCACATCGTCCGGCCAGATCACCACGATCATCAACGAGCTGGCGGCCGGTACGACGAAGCATCAGCTGACGGCGGGAAATATCGGGCTCGTCGTTACCTATTTCTCGACGCTCAATATGAACGACTGGAAGGCGGATGCCGATAAGCCGGTCAGCATCTCTATGTCGGCGAACCTCACGAACGACGAGGGGCAGGCCGTCTATTTGTCTCGCTTGGGCCTGTCTGTCTCTGTCTACGGCCCCA
>JANXTJ010000278.1 GCA_025352485.1 Salinibacterium sp. | reverse complement strand
GGGGGCCTCGCGACTCCCGACTAGGGGGCCTCGCGACTCCCGACTAGGGGACTGGGCGACCCCGACTAAGGCGTTGTGCTCACGGCAGAACGCTCACGCACTTGGCGCTTGGCTCGGCCGAGCAGCGCAGTCATGCCGCGGATCCGCAGGGGGCTCACCGCCTCGGCGAGCCCGATGGTCTGCGGGTAATCGTCGGGCACGGCGAGCACCTGCTCGACCGTGAGGCCGGCTAAGCCTTGCACAATGATCGACGCGAACCCGCGGGTGGTGGGCGCCTCTTTCGGGGCGATCGCAAAGAGGTGCACGATGCGCTGGGCATCGACTTCGGTGAAGATGAATACCGGAGACTGGCACTCCTCGACCCGCTCGAACAGATCCGGATGCTCGCTGTAACGCGCGGGCAGCTCCGGCAGCTCATACGAGAACTCGAGAAGCAATTGCAGCCGCTCGCGCACTTCTAAGCCGAGGAAGTCTTCGCGAATCTCGGCGAGCAGCTGCGGGAGTTCCTCGTTCGTCACCACATAATTCTAGGGCTAGCACTCCGCGCGACTACCGCGCTGGCACGGCGCCCGGCTCTGTACCCTTGACGATCGGGACGCGAACGGCCGATCCCCACTCCGTCCAGGATCCGTCGTAGTTACGCACGCCCTCGAAGCCGAGCAGGTGGGTCAGCACGAACCAGGTATGACTCGAGCGCTCCCCGATGCGGCAGTAGGCGATGACGCTGTCGCCGTCGTCCAGGCCAGCCCCAGCGCGGTAGACCTCGTCCAGGCCAGCGAGGGTCTTGAAAGTTCCGTCTTCGGCGACGGCCTTGGCCCACGGCACGTTCTGCGCGCTCGGGATGTGGCCGGCTCGCAGCGCGCCCTCCTCGGGGTAGGCGGGGGCCGTGGTTCGTTCGCCGCTGAACTCTTCGGGCGAGCGCACGTCGACCAGCGGGTTTCCGAGGTGGGCGAGAACGTCGTCCTTATACGCGCGGATCTTGCTGTCATCGCGTTGCACTACCGGGTAGTCCACGGCGGTCGCAGACTCGCGGGCGGTCGTGTACGCACGCCCATCTGACTCCCACTTGGCGCGCCCGCCGTCGAGCAGGCGGACATCCTGATGACCGAAAAGTGTGAAAACCCAGAGCGCGTATGCGGCCCACCAGTTGTTTTTATCGCCGTAGATCACGACGGTCGTGTCGCGGCCGATGCCCTTGGAGCCGAGGAGCTTCGCGAACTGCGCGCCATCGATGTAATCGCGCTCGACCGGATCGTTGAGATCGGTGTGCCAGTCGATCTTGACCGCACCCTCGATGTGTCCCGTCTCGTAGAGCAACACGTCCTCATCGGATTCGACAACCACCAGGCCGGCCGTACCCAGGTGGGCTTCTAACCAATCTCCGGAGACCAGCCGCTCGGGATGGGCAAACTCGGTGAACTGCGCTGCGGGATCGACCTCGACGGCCATGTATACCTCCGGTGATGCTTCGGTGGGAAGGCTGGTGCCGCCGCGATCGGGCTAGGCTTGTTTCACTCCCCGCCGACAAATCTACGCCGTGTTGATTTGGCTGCCGTAAGACTTCGACACAAAGAGGCTGAACAATGAGTGCCGAAGCAGGTCTCTCGCCAGAGCATCTCGTCGACCGCAGCCCGACCCTGGCCGGGGCAGAGATCGTTGCGCACCTCGTGGTGCCGCGCCAGTTCGCCGGCGCGACGCTCGACTCCTATCGACCCGACCGCGACTATCCCTCGCAGGGCTCAGCACTAGCCGCGATCCGCAATTTTGTTGCGGCCTGGCAGGCGCCGAAGGGCGGGCTCTTCTCGCGCAAGAAGGCACCGGAGCTTCCCGGTATCTACCTCGATGGGGGCTTCGGGGTCGGCAAGACCCACCTCCTCGCCGCTCTCTGGCACGTCGCCCCCGGGCGCAAATATTTCGGAACCTTCATCGAATACACGGCGCTCGTGGGGGCACTGGGGTACGCGCCTGCCGTGCAGTTGCTGAAGGGTGCTTCGCTGGTCTGTATCGACGAGTTCGAGTTGGATGACCCGGGGGACACCCGGCTGATGTCACGGTTGCTGTCGGAGCTGGCCGCATCGGGGTCACGGATTGCCGCGACATCCAACACGCCACCGAACGCCCTCGGCGAGGGGCGCTTCGCGGCCCAAGACTTCATGCGCGAGATCGACTCGCTTGCTGCACAGTTTCACACTGTCCGCATCGATGGGCTCGACTACCGGCGCCGTGATGTTCAGGCCCACGCGCGGACGGTGCCGGATGTCGCGACCGCCCTCGGGGCGGTGCGCGGTGCTACGACCATCGACGCGTTCGCCGACCTGCTGCACCACCTCGGGACGGTGCACCCCTCCCGTTACGTCAAGTTGGTGGACGGCCTCGCGGCGGTCGGACTCACCGACGTGCGGCCGTTCGGCAACCAGACGGATGCCCTGCGGTTTGTCGCGTTCGTCGACAGACTTTACGACGCCGAGGTTGCCATCTTCGCCAGCGGGACCCCACTGGATTCCGTATTTCCCGATGACATGCTCGCCGGCGGATATCGCAAGAAGTACCTGCGCGCGATGTCGCGACTGATCGCGCTCACCAGCAACGCAGAGTAGCGAAGTCGCCGAGGGACGCCGACCCGCTAGCCGACTTCCAGGCGGTAGTGCCGACTGCGCAACGCGGTCAGCACGCCGCCAATGACGGCAGCCGCGGCAGACGCAATAAGCACAGCGAGGGTGACTTCGTTGGCGACATCTTTCTGGTTCGCGAAGGCCAACTCGTTCATCAGCAGCGATACCGTGAACCCGATCCCGCCCAACCCAGCCACGGCGATGACATCGCCGAGCGGCATCCGCTGCGCCCCTCGATCACCGGCGAGGCGCATCGAGATCAGCACCCCCGTAGTGATTCCCACGAGCTTGCCGATGGGCAGCGCAACAATCACCGCCCAAAATGCGGGGCTGAGGGCCGACACACTCGCGGTGGGAATCGGCACGAGCGCTGCCACGAGCGCAAACGTCGGCAGGATCACCGTGTTTGACCACGGCTCGATGGCGTGTCTCGTCTTTGCGGCGCTGGCATCGGCCATGGCCAGCCCGAGAGCGACCCCGGCAATGGTGGGATGAATTCCCGAGAGGTAGATGAGAATCCACGCAGCGACGCCGAGAACGACGAGGGCAGCGATGATGAATCGGGAGCGCGCCACCCGGTGGCTTAACCAGCCGAACAGGGCGACCACGGGCACGGCGACAACCAGAGGAAAGAACGATATGCCCGTGTTAAAAAACACCGCGATGATCAGGATTGCGATCAGATCATCGATTACTGCGAGGGCCAGGAGTAGGGCACGGAATTTCGGGGGCAGGCCCTTGCCGGCGATGGCGAGTACCCCGAGGGCGAACGCGATGTCGGTCGCCGTAGGGATGGGCCAGCCCTGGGTCAATTCGGCACCCGGAGCGAGAACGAGGTAGAGCAGGGCGG
>JANXTJ010000253.1 GCA_025352485.1 Salinibacterium sp. | reverse complement strand
GAGAACGAAAAGATCGCCACGCAGGTCGCGGCCAATAGCGAGAAGCAGTTCCTTTCTAGCCCTGATCTGAAAGGGTCTGTCATCAGTGCGATGGTGTCGGCGTCGGACAACTTTGCCGGGATGACATCCGAGGCGCTCGACGACGACGCCAAGCTCGCGAAACTGGTGGAGCTGATCGGGCGGGCGCTGTACCGGGATGGACGAGACGCGGCCTAAGTCACGCAAGCACAAGTAGCGAGAACCCTGGTCGACCTCTTCGAGCGTTCCAGAGGCTGAACTTCAGGCACCCGAGCTCGGTATTTCTTGGCAGCTGGCACGCCCACTCTCCGATGTGGCGGACTCGCTGACCGGGGTATCGTCCAAACTGACGCGACATATCGCAGTTGAAGTGGGACAGCCAACATCTAGTACCCGTCATTGGGACTTTGCCGGCTCACATCACCGCGTCATGAGGTTCGATACGCGTCTGCGGCGATGGAGCGCACACTACTGATCTGAGATCCCCGCGCGCCCAGCCACCCCTCAGCCCGCGTGCGACTCCAAGAACTCGTAGAGCTCACGGTCGTCGACACCCGGGAAAGTACCCGCGGGCAGCGGGGACAAAATATGCGCGTGCAGCCGCGCACTCGACCATGCCTTGCCCGACCAGCGAGCGCCGAGCTCGGCATCCGGTCGGCGGCAACAGCTCTCGTCCGGGCAGGTCGACACCGTGCGATTCATCGTCTCGCGGCCGCGGAACCACTTCGAGTGCGCAAAAGGCACCCCGATCGTGATCGAGAACTCCCCCGCCGCCGTCGTACCGGTCTGGGTCGAATCGAAGAACGTGCCCTCCGGCGTATCGGTGTACTGGTAAAACTCGGTGGTGCGATTCGTGCGAGTAAAGGCGGCGCGAGCGCTCCAGTGCCGGCAGACGAACTGGCCCTCCGTCGATCCGGTCACGTCAACGGGCAGCCGCAGCCCGTCATTTTCGTAGGCCTTCGACACCGATCCGTCGTCGCCCACGCGCAGGAAATGCACCTCGAGGTCGAGATGCGCGGTCGCCAGATTAGTGAAACGCAGGGCGGCTGCCTCGTGGGTGACGCCGAAGGCATCCCGAAAGTCCTCCACCGCAATATTGCGATCGGTCTTGGCCTGGCGCAGAAACTCCAGCGAGGGGCGGCGCGGCATGAGCACCGCCGCCGCGAAGTAGTTGATCTCGATGCGCTGCTTGAGGAAGTCGGCGTAGGTGGCAGGGGTGGTGTGGCCGAGCACGCGATGCGCCATCGCCTGAAGGGCCATTCCGCGCAGGCCGTGCCCACCGGGAATCGAGGCAGGCGGCAGGTAGATGCGGCCGTTCTCGATGTCAATCACCGACCGAGCGGAGTGCGGCAGGTCGTTGACATGCACCAGCTCGAAACCCAGATTGGCGGCCATCCGGCTTACCGAACGATGGGTCAGGGCGCCAGAGACGTGACCGACGTTGGCGAGCAACGACTCCGCGATGTCGTCGATTTCCGGCAGGTAGTTGTCGAGGGTGCGCATGTGCTGGCGTAGTTCGGTGTTGGCGCGCCGGGCTTCCTCTGGTGTGGCTATTGCCTCGCGGGCTCGGCGGGCGAGCTCACGGTGCATCCCAACCAGGGCCTCGAGCGTCTCGTCGCTGGTTCCCTTTGCCGCCCGAATGGCGGGTAAACCGAGCGAGGCGTAGATAGTCGAGCGCTGGGCCCGATCTAGCTCGATCTCGAGGGCGGCGCGCTTGGAGGGCGGTGCCTCATCCAGCAAATCGGCCAACTGGATGCCCGTCACCGCGGCAATCGACGTCAGCAACGACAGTCGGGGCTCGCGCTTGCCGTTCTCGATGAGGGAGAGCTGGCTGCCCGCGATTCCGACGCGCTCCCCGAGTTGGTCGAGGGTGAGGCCGACGGCAGCCCGAAAGTGCCGGATGCGCTGGCCGAGGGTAACAAGATCATTCACAGCATCATATTAGCTAAAGATTTGTCAATCTTTCGACGCCTAAAGAGGCCCAAACGGGAATTGGTGCCCGCATAGTGGAATAACACCACTTCTTCGACGAAAGGAAAAGCATGAGCATCGCCACAGCGGTTCGCCAGCAGTCCCCCGTCCCCGAAGGAACCAACAGGGCCGTCGTGAGCTGGGTGGAGCAGATTGCCGCCATCACGCTTCCCGACGACATCGTGTGGTGCGATGGATCGATCGCCGAGTGGGACAGACTCGCCCACGAGATGGTTGAAGCCGGAACATTCACCCGGATCAACGCGGAACACCGCCCTTACAGCTTCTTGGCACGCAGCGACCCCGACGATGTCGCGCGAGTGGAAGACCGCACCTTCATTTGCTCTGAGCGCGAAGAAGACGCCGGTCCCACCAACAATTGGCGCGCGCCCGGCGAGATGCGCGTCACGCTCGATGGCCTCTTTTACGGCAGTATGCGCGGGCGCATCATGTATGTCGTGCCGTTCTCGATGGGCCCGCTCGGTTCGCCGCTGGCCAAACTCGGCGTGCAAATCACCGACTCGCCCTACGTCGTAGCGAGCACCGGAATCATGACTCGGATGGGCACCGCCGCCCTGAACCTGATCGGCGACACAACGCCATGGGTGCACGCCGTGCACAGCGTCGGTGCACCGCTAGCCATGGGCGAAGCCGATGTTGCCTGGCCCTGTAATAAGACGAAATACATCAGCCACTTTCCCGAAACACGCGAAATCTGGTCGTACGGCTCCGCCTACGGTGGCAATGCCCTGTTAGCGAAGAAGGCCTTCGCGCTGCGCATCGCCTCTGTTATCGCCAGAGACGAGGGGTGGCTCGCCGAGCACATGCTTCTCATCAAGGTCACCAATCCGCGCGGCCGGGTGTTCCACATTGCGGCGGCATTTCCCAGTGCCTGCGGCAAGACCAACCTCGCGATGATGGTTCCGACGATCCCGGGCTGGAAGGTCGAGACGATCGGCGACGACATTGCCTGGCTGGGGCGCGGGGAGGACGGCCGGCTGCGTGCCATCAATCCGGAGGCGGGCTTCTTCGGCGTCGCGCCCGGCACCGGTTACTCCACCAACGCCACCGCGATGGACACCATCTGGGGCAACACGATCTTCACGAACGTCGCCATGCGCGACGACGGTGATGTGTGGTGGGAGGGGATGACCGACAAAGCCCCCGACCACCTCACCGACTGGGAGGGCCGGAGCTGGAGCCCGGCATCCGGTCGCCCCGCCGCCCACCCGAACTCACGGTTCACGGTGGCGGCCCGGCAGTGCCCGAGCATTGCGGGCGAGTGGGAAGACCCACGCGGCGTCGTTATCGACGCGATAATCTTCGGCGGTCGCCGCGCGACCAACGTGCCGCTAGTGGTGGAGGCACGGGACTGGGAGCATGGGGTCTACCTGGGCGCCACGATCTCATCCGAGCGCACCGCGGCCGCCGAAGGCACAATCGGGGAGCTGCGGCGCGACCCCTTTGCCATGGGGCCGTTCTGCGGCTACAACATGGCCGACCACTGGGCCCACTGGCTCTCGGTCGGTGCCGCCCTGCGCACGACCGGATCGGTTCCGCGCGTGTTCCAGGTGAACTGGTTCCGCAAAGGTGCAGATGGCAGTTTCCTCTGGCCAGGGTTCGGCGAGAACTCACGGGTGCTCGAGTGGATTCTGGAGCGAGTGGATGGCAAACTCGCCGCGCAGGAAAGCCCGCTTGGCCTGATCCCGCGTCGCGAGGACATCAACATCGATGGGCTTGACGTTTCGGAGTCAGACCTCGACGAGCTGTTCGCGATCGACCGCGATTCTTGGCTGACGGAAGCCGACTCTACCGAGCGTTTTTTCAACACTTTCGAGGGGCGCGTGCCTGCCGCCGTGACTAACCAGCTCGCTGTGCTTCGGGAAAAACTCGGCTGACAGCATCGTCACACCGTGCTTGCTGCGGTGGTGGGGTAGCCACAACGGCAGTAGTTTAAGGGCATGGCCAAGCAAACAATTCTCGGACGTGTCTCCCAACTTCTGCGGGCGAATATCAACTCGATCATCGACCAAGCCGAAGATCCACAGCTCATGCTCGACCAGCTGGTGCGCGACTTCACCAACAACATTGCGGACGCCGAAAACGCCGTCGCGGAGACCATCGGCAACCTGCGCCTGATGGAACAGGACCACGCCGAAGACATCGCGGCGGCCGCCGACTGGGGCCGGAAGGCACTGGCCGCAAGCAACAAGGCCGACGAGCTACGCGCCGCCGGCAACACCGCAGACGCCGACAAATTTGACAATCTCGCCAGGATCGCCCTCGGCAGGCAAGTGTCGTCTGAGACCGAAGCCACGAATGCCGAGCCGATAATCGCGTCACAAAACACCACGGTCGAACAGCTCAAGACCGGCCTCGACGGCATGCACGCCAAGCTGTCCGAGCTCATCGCCAAGCGCGACGAGCTCGTCGCTCGCGCCAAAACCGCCCATGCCCAGTCTCAGGTTCTCGATGCGGTCAAGTCGATCGACATCATGGATCCGACCAGCGAACTAGGGCGGTTCTCTGACAAGGTTCGGCGCGAGGAGGCGAAGGTGGCCGGGCAGCAGGAGCTCGCGGCATCCAGCCTGGACGCGCAGTTCGAAAGCCTCGACGACCTCAGCAAACACGCAGAGGTCGACACCCGCCTAGCCGCCCTCAAGGCCGGCAGCGGGGCCCGGCCAGCAATTTCGCAGTAGCGCGTTCTCGCAATGGCTGTCAGCTTTCTGGTCGTGCCACAGTGGCAGGGCTCCGGATCATCCCGCGCAATGCGACTCGTCGACGGTGCAGAAGTGATCAGGGGCGACCTCCCGGCGGCCCGCACCCGTACGGTCGACGTGCCGCTGGAATCGGGCGACTCACAGGGCACCGCCGTTCACCGACTCAGCTCGATAGCGATGGTGCGAGATCGAGTTGCACAGGCCCTCGCCGAAACTCCGGGCCCGACGATCCTGATCGGGGGCGACTGCGCCGCAGAGCTTGCCCCGATCGGGCGGCTTTCGGGGCAGAGCGTCGCAATTCTCTGGTTCGACGCGCATCCGGACCTGAATACGCCGGAGTCGAGCCCGTCGCACGCCTTCAACGGGATGGTGCTGCGCACGCTCCTCGGCGACGGCCCAGAACAGCTTGTCCCGGCGATTCCCCTCAACCCGACCCGCGTCGTGCTCGTCGGGGCGCGGTCGTTCGATCCGGCCGAGGACGAGTACATCGCGGCCAATGCCGTAGCGCATGTTGACGTAAGCGACTTCGGCCCCGAAGCACTCATCGCCGCCGTCGAGGCGTCCGGAGCCGAGTCGGTATACGTGCACATCGACCTCGACGTGCTCGACCCCGGCGATGTCACGGGCGTCGGATTTCCCGAGCCGTTCGGGCTCGCCGCCGGTGCCCTCGTCGACGCGCTCAAGGCGTTGCTGACCCGGTTCCCGTTGGCCGGTGCCGGCATAACGCAATTCGCCCCGGCCTCGGTGGAGTCGGCGGTCGACGATCTGCCCACCATCCTGCGCATCATCGGGGCCCTGACTGCTGCCCCTGCCTCTGCTCACGTCTCGGCCGCCGCTCCCACTCCCACTCCCACTCCCGAGTCGTAGTCTGGGGCAATGACTGACGACGACGCTCGCATCACTGTCGAACGCGATGGGCATGTGCTGCTCATTGGCCTTAATCGCCCGCAGAAGCGCAACGCCGCCGACTACCGGATGCTGCGCGAACTCGCGCTCGCCTACGGCGAACTTGACGACGATCCCGACCTGAGGGCCGGTTTGGTCTTCGCCCACGGCGAGCATTTCACCGGCGGCCTCGACCTCGCGGATGTGGCCCCGCGCATCGGCCCCGCCGGTCTCGACCTCGAGGCAGACGGCGGCATCAATCCCTGGCAGGTGGGCGGCCGGCGCCTCACCAAGCCCGTCGTGATCGCGGTTCAGGGCACCTGCCTGACCTTGGGGATCGAGCTGATGCTCGCCAGCGATATCGTGGTCGCGGCAGACTCGGCGACGTTCGCGCAGATTGAGGTGGCGCGCGGCATCCTGCCTTTCGGCGGGGCCACGATCCGCTTCCCGCGCGCGGCCGGCTGGGGCAACGCCATGCGATGGATTCTTACGGGGGACACCTTCGACGCCGCGGAGGCCTACCGCATCGGCCTCGTGCAGGAGGTTGTGCCGCACGGCCAGCAGTACGCCAGGGGCCGTGAGCTCGCCCAGCGCATCGCCGCTCAGGCCCCCCTCGCCGTGCAGGCGGCGCTGGCCAATGCCAACACCGCGGTTAGCGCCGGGGATGCCGCGGCGGAGGCAACCCTTCAGCCGGAGTTGGTGCGGCTCATGCAGACCCAAGATGCCGGCATCGGCATGCAAGCCTTCCTCAGCCGCCAGAGCGCCACCTTCATCGGAAAGTAGGAGTCATGACATCGACCTATGACGTCGTCATCATTGGGGCGGGAGCGGTTGCCGAGAACGTTGCGGACCGCGCCGTGCAGGGTGGCCTGACCGCGCTTCTCATCGAGAGCGAACTGGTCGGCGGGGAGTGCTCGTATTGGGCATGCATGCCCTCGAAGGCGCTGATCCGCTCTGGGCTAGCACTGCGTGCGGCCCAGCGCGTTGGTGGCGCGCGGGAGGCCATCACCGGGGCGCTGGACGTCGCGGCCGTGTTCGCGCGACGCAACGGCTTTACCCACGACTGGGATGACGCGAGCCAGGTGGCCTGGGTCGCGGGCGCGGGCATCGCGCTCCTGCGCGGGCACGGGCGGTTGACCGGCGTCAAGCAGGTCACAGTAACCGCGGCCGATGGCACGACGCAGTTGATTGTCGCGACGCACGCGGTGGTGGTCGCGACCGGATCCGACCCGCTCATGCCCGACGTGCCCGGCCTGCTGGAGGCAAGCCCGTGGACACCTCGGGATGCCGCGAGCGCCCAGGTCGCCCCGAAACGACTGGCCATCATCGGTGGAGGTGTGGTGGCCGTCGAGATGGCCACGGCCTATGCGTCGTTTGGCACGGGGGTGACCATTTTCGCCCGCAGCGGGCTACTTCAGGGCCAGGAAGATTTCGCCGGCGAATTGGTCGCGGAGGGCCTGCGCGGGCTCGGTGTGGATATCCGAACGGCCTCCCCCACCGCCGTCTCGCGGCGTGGCGACGTCTCTGGGCGCGACGTCACCGTGCACGTGGGTGACGACGTCGTGGTCGCTGACGAGGTGCTCGTCGCGACGGGACGCGTCGCCCGCTCGACCGACATCGGTCTCGAAACCGTGGGACTGACTCCAGGACAGTGGCTTCAAACCGACGACACTCTGCTCGTGAAGGCCGCCACCAATGACGAATCGGGCTGGCTTTATGCGGTCGGCGACGTCAATCACCGCGCGCTGCTGACCCACCAGGGCAAGTACCAGGCCCGCGCTGCCGGCGACGTGATTGTCGCGCGCGCGTCTGGCAGTGCCGTGGATGACGCCGCCTGGGGTAGCCACGTCGCGACCGCCGATCACGCCGCCGTGCCGCAGGTGACGTTCGCGGAGCCCGAGGTGGCATCGGCCGGACTCACCTCGCAGGCCGCACGTAAGGCCGGGTATGACATCCGAGTGATCGACTACAACCTCGGTTGGGTGGCTGGCGCGTCGCTGCAGGCGGACAGATACTCAGGCAAAGCCAGAATGGTGGTCGATGAGAAGCGCAAGGTAGTGATCGGCGTGACCTTCGTGGGCCAAGACGTGAGCGAACTCATCCATGCCGCCACCATCGCGATCGTGGGAGAGGTGCCGATTGACCGCCTGTGGCACGCGGTGCCCGCCTACCCCACGATGAACGAGATCTGGCTGCGACTACTCGAGACCTACGGTCGCCCGCACTAAAGGCGACGCCCGCCGCTCCGCCCTCTGGCCCCCTGGCCCTTGGCCCCTGGCCCCTGGCCCCTGGAATGGTCGGGCCAGTCCACACGCTCTCGCGCGTCATTACATTTGTGGGTCTCCCGAACAAACGTAATGACGCGCGAGAGTGCGTTGACAGCATCCCCAATGCGGGCGCAGCTAAGCGCGGGGTGGCCGAGATGGCGAGCGAAAACCGGCAGAAAGTGCGGCAGAAAGTGCGTCAGAAAGTTCGTAAGAAAGTGCGGGCCCCAAGGTGAAGCGAATGCTGACCCTAGGTGCACGAAAGGCGAGCGGGTGCGAGCGGGTGCCCTGAAACAGTGCTAGCACTGCGTGCCCGCGTAGACGCCGAGGAGTGACGCGGCCGCCGCACCCCAGGTGAAACGCTCGGCGTGGGCGCGCGCCGACAAGCCAAGCTGCGAGCGCCGCGCGTCATTCTCGACAAGCATCGCGATCTCGGTCGCCCACGACCGTGGGTCGCGCGAGTCGAGAAGCACGCCAGAGACGCCATCCTTCACCGCCTCCGACAGCCCACCGGCCCGGTAGGCGATAACCGGCGTTCCCGCCGCTGCCGACTCGAGTGCGACGAGGCCAAAAGTCTCCGAAAAGGAGGGCACGATCGTGACGGCGGCAGCGGCGAGCAGCTCCGCGAGGGTGTCGCGGGGAAGTGCACCCACGAACCGCACATCGCCAGCAACCCCGAGTTCGGTCGCGAGCTGATGCAGCCGCTCAACGAACGCATCGCCGCCGGGGGTAGCCTCCCCCGCCACCACCAGCACGGGTGCCCACCCGCGAAGAGAATGCAACTCGGCGAGGGCACGCAGGGCCAGCTCGTGACCCTTCAACGGCTGCACGCGCCCCGCAATCACGACCAGCGGTCGGTCGGGCTCCAGCCCCAACTGGCGGCGCACCTGCGCCTGCGCATCACCGGAGGTCGGGGCAAACCGCGCTAGGTCAACCCCTGGAGGGATGATCCACGTGCGGTCGGCAGGCACTCCCACGGCATCGATCAGGGCGCTCGCCTCCGCCGAGGAGCTCGCAATCACGGCATCCGCCTGCCGCCCGAGGAACATCTCGCTGCGCACGCGAATCTCCGGTTCGACCGGGGCCGAAGTCGCCGGCGTCGTTTCGACACGAGCAGCGTTCTTCATGGCCGCGACCGTGTGATAACTGAGCACGATCGGTATTCCGAGCTCCAGCGCCACCGGGAGACTCGCGATTCCGCTCAACCAATAGTGCGGGTGGATGATGTCGTAACCGCCGGGCACCCGCCGCGCCAGTGCGGCCACAGCCTCACCGAACTCGTCGGTCAGTTCCGGCAGCCGCTCTTTGGGCACGGGGCCGGACTCTCCCGCCGACAGCTCCAGTTGCGTGACCCCCGGCAGCAACTCCGTGGTGGTGGCGGGCCCCGCCGCCCGGGTCACCAAATCGACCTCCACGTCGCGGATCGCCAGCTCCGCCGCGAGTGCGAGGATCGCGACGTTCATGCCACCGGCATCCGCCGTTCCCGGGTGCGCGGCGGGCGGGGTGTGCATTGACACCATTGCCACGCGCCGGACAGCCATGCCACCACTGTATTCTGCGTCGTGTGGATCGGCGCAGACCGAGCCAAACAGAAGGGTGTCGGGCGATGAGCGAAACGCGCAAGACCATTGTTATTACGGGAGCGAGCTCCGGAATCGGCGCGAATGCTGCCGTACGGCTCTCTGCCGCCGGCTGGGATGTCGCGGTCGTCGGGCGAAACCCCGAGCGCACGAGAGCCGTGGCCGAGGCCGTCGGTGGCACGGCGTTCCTCGCGGACTACGACCGCCTCGACGATGTGCGCGAGCTCGCGGCATCCCTCGAAGCACGCTACGAGAACATCGATGTGCTGGCCAACAACGCGGGCGGCCTGATCCACCCGCGTGGGCTCTCGGCCGACGGCTACGAGCGCACCATTCAGCACAACCATCTCGCTCCCTTCCTGCTGACCAACCTGCTGGCTCCGCTGCTGCAGGCCAGCCGGGCGCGCATCATCGGCACAGCAAGCGTCGCCAACACCTTCGGCCACCTTGAGCTCGACGACCTGCAGTGGCAGAAACGGCCGTGGTTCGGGGGCTGGCGGG
>JANXTJ010000237.1 GCA_025352485.1 Salinibacterium sp. | reverse complement strand
GGCACGAGCTGGTTGGGATCCGACTGCTGAAGCGTCTCGCCCAGGTAGTCATAGACCTGCGACTCGAGGCTTTCGGCCTTCAGTCCGGGCTTCAAGAGCCAGGCCGCGAGCGACGTATCGAAGGCGATACCGTCGAGGGCTAGCCCATTGGCGGCGAGGATCTTGAGTTGGGCCTTCGAGTTGTGCATAAACTTCGGCGCGGGCCCGGCCAGCCAGCCCTCCAGCGCGACGTAGTCGGGGCGCCCCGGAGCCCACGGCACAAAAGCTGTCTCCGCCATCGAAGCCAGCCCGAAGCCCGTGACCACACCATTTTGGCTGACCACCCGCAAACCGAGCGGCGTGGTTCCGCCGGCGCTGACGGTCTGGATCCACTTTCCGAGTTCCTCATCGATCATCGTGTGGATAACCGGGATGGTGCTTTCGGCGACGTCCTCGGCCGCGACTTGTGCGGTGGGCGCGCCCGGCGTGTCACCGCGCTCCGCTGCCGCAATTTTCAGCACCCGCTCGAGCAGCGTCTTGAATTGCAGCTTGTCGAAAACCTCCCGCACGGCCTTCTCATCGATGGGCTGTCGCTGAAGTTGCGCCGGTTCGACAGGCAACTCCACATCGGTGATCAGGTGGTTAAGCTTGCGGTTGCGGATCGCGCGGTCTTTTTGCTCCCGCAGCTTCTCTCCCACCACCCCGGTGATCGTGTCGGCGTTCGCCAGCACCGCGTCGAGGCTGCCATAGCTGGTGATCCACTTCACCGCGGTCTTCTCGCCGACCTTGTCGATGCCGATGAGGTTGTCGGAAGTCTCACCGACGAGAGCCGCGACATCCGGATACTGATGCGGTTCGATGCCGTAGCGCTCGAACACGGCGTCACGGTCGTAACGCTTGAGCTCGGACACCCCGCGCGCGTTGGGGTACAGCAGCGTGACGTCGTCATTGACCATCTGGATGGCGTCACGGTCGCCCGAGACCACGAGAACCCGAAAGCCCGCGGCGGAGCCGCGTGCCGCGAGAGTTGCCAGGATGTCGTCGGCCTCGTAGTCCTCCTTGGTGACCGTCGTGATGCGCATCGCCTTGAGCGCCTCCTCGAGCAAGGGGATTTGCCCGGCGAACTCGGGTGGGGTCTCGCCGCGGGTGCCCTTGTACTCCGGGTACTCGCGCGTGCGAAAGGAGTACCGCGAGATATCAAACGCCACGGCGAGGTGAGTGGGCTTCTCGTTCTGCAGCAGCAGGATGAGCATCGACAGGAAGCCGTGGATGGCGTTGGTGTGCTGGCCGTCCCGATTCTGGAAGCTATCCACTGGCAGGGCATAAAACGCGCGGAAGGCCAACGAATGACCATCGATGATCAGGAGGGTAGGCTTTTCTGAGTCCGGCACGGAGCCAGCCTAGCCGCGGGTGCCGTCAAGCGATTGCTGCGAATGAGGGACACATGCCTAAGCTTCCCGACGATATTGACCCCGTCATCCGCGAGATCATCATGCGCACCAACGGTGGTGAACTCTCGGTCAAGATGGGCATTGAATTCATCGAACTCTCGGCCGAATACTCGGTGGCGCGGATGCCCGTGGAAGGCAACACCCAGGTGATCGGGCTTCTGCACGGTGGCGCCCACGTCGTTCTGGGCGAGTCGCTGGGCTCGGTATCGTCAGCGATCCACGCCGGCAAGGGTCGTTATGCGGTTGGCATCGAAATCAACGCGACGCACAGCCGATCCGTGACGTCGGGCTGGGTCACCGGCACCTGCCGAGCGCTATCTTTGGGACGCTCGTTGGCAACCCATGAGATTGTCATGACGGATGAGGACGGCCGCAGGCTCTCCACCGTTCGGATCACGAACTTCCTGAAAGACCGCTGACGCGGTCGGCAAGCGCTATTTCTTGGCGGAGAGCTGTTCGATGATCGCCTGAGCGACATCGTGCATCGTGAGGCGACGATCCATGGATGCCTTCTGGATCCAGCGGAACGCCTCGGGTTCGGTCAGCCCCATTTTCTCGTTCAGCAGGCCCTTGGCCCTGTCGACCAATTTACGCGTCTCGAAACGCTCGACCAGATCGGCGACCTCGGCCTCGAGGGTGATGATCTGGGCGTAACGGCTCAGGGCAATCTCGATTGCCGGCAGCAGGTCACTCGGGGTGAACGGCTTGACCACGTAAGCAAGCGCGCCGGCTTCCGATGCGCGCTCGACGAGTTCTTTCTGGCTGAACGCGGTGAGCAGAACAACGGGGGCAATGTGGTTCTTGCTCAGACGCTCCGCGGCAGAAATACCGTCGAGCTGGGGCATCTTGACATCCATGATGACGAGGTCGGGGCGAAGCTCGGTGGCGAGGGCCACGGCAGTCTCGCCATCGGCGGCTTCGCCGACGACCTCGAAGCCAGCGTCGCGAAGAATTTCGACGATGTCCATACGAATGAGCGACTCATCTTCGGCGACGACCACCCTTCTCGGGGCGGAAGTAGCGGCACTCTGGTCAGTCACGATCGAAAGCCTACGGTATTATTTCGAACGTTGTTGTGCGCCGGATTGGCGGAATGGCAGACGCGAAGCACTCAAAATGCTTTGTCCGTAAGGGCGTGAGGGTTCGAGTCCCTCATCCGGCACAGCGAAATGATCAGGTAGCGACAACTACGCTGCCTGATCACTGCACATTCGGGTGGACAGC
>JANXTJ010000021.1 GCA_025352485.1 Salinibacterium sp. | reverse complement strand
CTCTCGCTCGAGGCGACGCTGCGCCGCGTATTACGTGATTGCGGCTCGGCCGAGCGATGGGCTGCCTCCGGTCGCTTTTGCGGCGTCTGGTCTCGTGCTGGGGTCGGTCATGCTCGGCCTCGTCAGCCTCACCGGTATCGTGCCCTTCGCGGCGCCGCCCGTCGATGTGCTTTTTTTCGGCACGCTGCAGCCGTGGTGGGTGACGCTGCTCTTTGTCGGGGTCATTGCAACGGGACTCGCTTACGTGACCAGCATCACGGCGAGCGAAATGCTCGGATCGCGGCTGGCGTCGTTCGCGGGACTGCTTGAGGTGGTGGCGGCAGCCCTGTACGCGTGGATTCTGCTCGGTGAGAAGCTCACCGCGCCGCAGCTTGTTGGCGGAGTGTTGATTCTCGCTGGTATCGCGTTCGTCCGGTCGGAGAAGTCGGACGCGGCGCTGGAACCGGACGCGGCGCTCGAACCGGCCGCGGCGCTGGAGCAGCTGGAGCCCGGTGCTGTTCCGGAGCAGCCCGTGGCTGGTGCCACAGCGGCAGCGTTGGCGCAGACCCCCGCGCGGTAACGGCGTGACCGCCGATAGCGAGGCCCGCGAGCCGTCGATCGCGAGTTGCGCCGGTGAGGGTGTGCCAGCGTCAAGGTTTACCAGCACCCCGACCCAAGCCAGCGGTCCAGGCCAATCCGTCGGCACGACCTTCTTCACCGCGTACTAACGAGTCGGCGAGCGGCAACGCTCTTGCTCGGGGCTGGTATCGGGCGCTGTTCGGGGTCAACTGGTGGCGGCGGAATGAAGGCAAGTAGCTCAAGCGGTTGACCGTGAGTCGTTCTCGTTCGAGGCGTGAGAGATACCGAATTCTGATGGAGTGTTGCGACGAGACCTAGAACAAGCCGAGCGACACTGGCCTAGATTTCGAAGAGTGCTGACAGAGCAGATCATGCAGATGCCGGATGAACCATCGCCTTCGTTGGGGTGCGATCACCAGATGTTCGCCAGACGGTCGACGACAAATGCCGCCCACGTTGCCCAGATTATGACCTCCGGGAGAGCAGCCATCCCGAAGCTGAGCCCCCGTCAAGCCCCCCGCGCAAGTGTCCGGCGGGCATGGCGCAGTACGGGTTCGTCGACCATGAGCCCATGGAAAGCAAACACGCCGTGCTCGCCCTCCGCCTGCAGAAGAACGGCGCGGGCGAAGGCGACGTCATCCGGGCTCGGCTGGTAGGCGCGGCGCACCGTCGCGACCTGGCTCGGGTGGATGCACGCGGTCGCCGCAAATCCGCTGGCAGCGGCATCCCGTGCTTCCGCCTCGAGCCCGTCAAGGTCGGCGATGTCGAGATGGACGGTATCGATTGCGGCTTTGCCTTCGGCGCCGGCGGCCAGCAGCACGCGCGACCTGGCGTAGCTCGCGACCGCGCGGTAGCTTCCGTCCGGGCCGCGGCTCGACGTGCCGCCCAGCGAGGCCACCAGATCTTCGGCGCCCCACATGAGGGCGATGACCGCGGTGTGCGCCGCGATCTCCGACGCGTACGTCACGCCTCGAGCGGTCTCGCACAGGGCGATGATCTCGAGGTCGGCGAGCGCGTCGAGGTCGGCGGCGTTCTCAGTTTTCGCGAGCATGATCTGCCGGTAGGCACTGCCCCTCACCACCTCGAGGTCTCGCTGGTGGTCGTCGGTGCCTGCCGGGTTGATGCGCACCACCACCCGGTCCGGGTCGAGTCGCTGCTCGGCCAGCGCCCGACGGGCCGCCGGCCTATCGTCGGGGCGCACGGCATCCTCGAGGTCGAGTAGCACAGCGTCGGCCCGAGCGGCGGCCTTCTCGTAGCGCTCCGGTCGGTCAGCCGGGCAAAACAGCAGGGCCGGCCCGAGCTCGAAAGTCATGGTCTCGCGCCCTCGCACCAGAGGAGGGCGGCCCGGCTGGCGCGGGCCACTTCGACGCCGTCCTGGTTGCTCGCCGTGTGCAGCAGGGTGACGATGCCCTGGCCGGGCCGTGACCCGGACAGCCGTTTGTCGAGCACCTCGGTCTGCGAGTACATCGTGTCGCCGTGGAACAGGGGATGCGAGAACGCCACCTCGGTGAACCCCAGGTTGGCGACGAGCGTGCCCTGGGTGAGCTGCGCAACGGACTGCCCGATCATGGTCGACAGCGTAAACAGCGAGTTGACCAGCCGCTGCCCAAACGGTTGCGTCGCCGACCAAGCCGCGTCGAGGTGCAGCCCCTGGGTATTCATTGTCAGGGTGGTAAACAACACGTTGTCGGCCTCTGTGACGGTGCGACCGGGGCGGTGCAGGTAGTGCGCGCCAATCTCGAACTCCTCGAACCACAACCCGCGCTGCTCGATCGATCGCCCGGTCATGCGAACCCCAGTTCGCGGGCGATGACCATGAGCTGCACCTCGGTGGTGCCCTCGCCGATCTCCAAGATTTTGGAGTCTCGGTAGTGGCGGGCCACCGGGTATTCGTTCATGAATCCGTTGCCCCCGAAGATTTGGGTGGCGTCACGCGCGTTGTCCATTGCCGCTTCGCTGCTGATGAGTTTCGCGATGCTCGCCTCCGTCTTGAACGGCAGGCCCGCGACGAGTTTCCGGGCCGCGTCAAAGGTGGCGAGCCTGGCGCTGTGAACCCGCGACTGCATCCGGGCCAGAGTGAAGGAGATGTGCTGGTTCGATCCGATCGAGCGCCCGAACACCATACGAGTTTTGGCATAGGCGACGGACTCTTCGAGGCAGCCCTGCGCGGCCCCGGTGGCCAGGGCTGCGATGGCGACCCTGCCCTCATCCAGGGTCTGGATGAAGTTGGCGAAGCCTCGACCGCGCCGCCCGAGCAGGTTCTCTTCTGGCACGCGTGCGCCGTCGAAGTAGAGCGGGTGCGTGTCGGAGGCATGCCAGCCGACTTTGTCGTAGGCGGGGGCGACCGTGAAGCCGGGGGTGCCGTTGGGCACGATGAACGCGGACAGTTCGGCCTTGCCGGCCTCGCTGCGCCCGGTCACCGCCGTGACTGTGACCATGCGCGTGATGTCGGTGCCCGAGTTGGTGATGAACTGTTTGGAGCCGTTGATCACCCATTCGCCGCCGTCGAACGTTGCGGTCGTCTTAGTGGCGGCCGCGTCTGATCCCGCCTCCGGTTCCGTCAATCCGAAGCCGGCCAGTGCGGTGCCGGCCGTGAGCATCGGCAACCACTGCTGCTTCTGCGCCTCGCTGCCGCTGCGGTAGATCGGCATCGCACCGAGCCCGACGGCCGCCTCGAGCGTGATCGCCACCGACTGGTCGACGCGTGCCAGCTCTTCCAGCGCGATGCACAGTTCAAGATAGCTGGCGCCCTGGCCGCCGTACTCCTCGGGGAAAGGAAGCCCGAAGAGACCCATCTCGGCCATTCCCGCCACCACTTCGTAGGGGAAGCTGTGCTCGACGTCGTGCCGGTAGGAGACCGGGGCGACGACGCGGTCGGCGAAGTCCCGCACCATGTCGCGCAGCTGCCGCTGCTCGTCGGTGAAACCGGGGTCGAGGCCAAGGCTCATGATGCTCCTTCATTGGTGTCGATTCGCGCGACCAGCTGGTTGAGGCGAACTTGGTCGCCGAGCGCGACCGTGAGGGTGACGATTCCCGTCATCGGGGCGAGGATCGGGTGCTCCATCTTCATGGCCTCAAGGGCGAGAAGGGGCTGGCCGACGGTGACGGTGTCGCCGGTCGCGACCGATACCCAGACGACGGTGCCTGGCATCACAGAGCGCACCTCCGGATGCGCGCTTCCCAGATCCACGGACAGGCTCGCCCGGTGCTCGGACAGAAGATCTTCGCGTCGTCGGATGTGCAGGTCGAAGATCTCGGTGCTGTCGGCGAGCCAGATCACGTCGCCGTCGCGCGCCCAGCGGTAACTGACGGCGGAGCCGGCGCGCTCGATTGTGGCCCGCTGTGCGTCGAAACGAAATTTCGTCGCGACCCCGTCGACGAGGGCGGCGTGTGGCTCGCCCAACACGGTCACTATCGTGTCGCCGACGGTGTAACTGTTCGGCTGGTGGGCGCCGATCCGCCAGCCGTTCGGGCTCGCCCACGGTCCGCCGTCGTGCCAGCGGGACGCGTGCTCGAGCAGGGCCGCGGTGGCGAGCGTCGCGGCATCCGGAATCGGCGCGGTCGTTTTCTCCAGAATGCGCTGAACGAGTCCGGTGTCGAGCCGCCCAGCCCGCACCTCCGGGTTGTCGAGCAGCACCATCAGAAACGAGAGATTGGTGCGCAGGCCAAAGACCGTCGTCTCGCCCAGAGCGCGCTCGAGGCGGGCCAGCGCCCGATCCCGATCCTCGCCCCATGCGATGATCTTGGCCAGCATGGGGTCATAGACCGCGGCAACGACCAGCCCCTCCACGAGTGCGCTGTCGACTCGGACGCCCTCGCCGCGGGGTTCGTGCAGCGCGAGGACGGTGCCGGTGGTGGGCAGAAAGCCGACGGCGGGGTCTTCGGCGTAGAGCCGTACCTCCATCGCGTGGCCGGTTATCGTGACGTCGGCCTGATCGAGGGTGAGGGGTTCGCCCGCCGCGATCCTGATCTGCCAGGCGACGAGGTCTATGCCGGTCACCAGCTCGGTCACCGGATGTTCGACCTGCAGGCGGGTGTTCATCTCCATGAAGAAGAACTCGCCAGGGTTCAGGTCAGAGACGAGAAACTCGACGGTTCCGGCGCCGACGTAGGCCACGCTGTGGGCGACCTCGCAGGCCGCGGCGCCGATGGCGGCCCTGGTGGCCTCGTCCAGTAGCGGTGAGGGCGCCTCCTCCACCACCTTTTGGTGGCGTCGTTGCAGCGAGCATTCGCGCTCGCCGAGATGGATCACCCGACCGTGCGCATCCGCGAGCACCTGCACCTCGATGTGGCGAGGAGTCGGGATGAGCCGCTCCAGCAGCAGGGTGTCGTCGCCGAAGGCGCGCGCGGCTACCCGTCGCGACACGACGAGCGCGTCGGGCAGGTCGGCCGCGGTCTCGACCACGGTCATCCCTTTTCCACCGCCCCCGCCGGAGGGCTTGATGAGCAGCGGGAAGCCGACGCCGACAGCGGCCTCGATCAGGTCGGCATCGGTCATTCCAGCCTCGCCCGCACCGGGGGTGACGCGCACCCCGCGCGCGGCCACGTGAGCCTTCGCCCGGATCTTGTCGCCCATCGCCTCGATCGCGTCGACACTGGGCCCGATGAACACGATGCCGGCCCGCTCGCAGTCGCGCGCGAAGTCGACATTCTCCGACAGGAAGCCATAGCCCGGGTGAATGGCCTGCGCCCCGGTTGACTGTGCAGCAGCGATGAGGGCGGCGGAGTCGAGGTAATCCCCGATCCGGATGGCGGTGTCGGCCATCGTGACGTGTTTGGCGCCGAGGTCGGTGTCGGTGTAGACGGCCACAGAGGTGATGCCGAGCTCGCCGAGGGTGCGAATAACGCGACAGGAAATCTCGCCGCGGTTGGCGATAAGGACACTGTGGAACATGCCGCTCACATCCGGAAGAGGCCGAAGGCCGGCTCGGGCAGCGGTATGCCGGCGCACAGGCCGAGGGCAAGGCCGAGCACCGTGCGGGTGTCGGCCGGGTCGATGATCCCGTCATCCCACAGGCGCGCGGTTGAGTAGTAGGGGCCGCCCTGTTGCTCGAACTGCTCCCGGATCGGTTGCTCAAAGGCGGCCTGATCCTCGACCGACCAGTCGTCGCCGAGTTGGTCGCGCTTTACCGTCGAGAGCACGGCCGCGGCCTGCGGGCCGCCCATCACCGAGATGCGAGCATTCGGCCACATCCACAAAAATCGCGGGCTGTAGGCCCGCCCGCACATCGAGTAGTTGCCGGCGCCGAACGAGCCCCCGATGATGACGGTCAGCTTGGGCACTCTGGTGGTCGCCACCGCGGTGACCATCTTGGCGCCGTTTTTGGCGATGCCGCCGGCCTCTGCATCGCTGCCGACCATGAAACCCGAAATGTTTTGGAGAAAGATCACAGGGGTTCCGCGCTGGTCGCACAGCTCGATGAAGTGGGCACCCTTCAGGGCCGACTCGCTCAACAGCACTCCATTGTTGGCGATGATGCCGATCGGATGCCCGTGCAGCCGGGCAAATCCGGTCACCAGAGTCGTGCCGTACTCGGCCTTGAACTCGTGGAATTCGCTGGCGTCGACGAGCCGCGCAATGATCTCTCGTACGTCGTATGGCATTTGGACATCGGGTGGCACGACACCGTAGAGGCCTCCGGGGTCGACCGCCGGCTCGCGGCTCTCGATCACGTCCCAGGCCGGCCCCGCGGGCTGCGGCAGGGTCGCCACGATGTCGCGCACGATCGAGAGGGCGTGCAGGTCACTATCGGCGAGGTGGTCGGTGACCCCGGAGGTGCGCGAGTGCAGGTCGCCGCCGCCCAATTTTTCGGCCGT
>JANXTJ010000179.1 GCA_025352485.1 Salinibacterium sp. | reverse complement strand
GTGAACTCGCCAGACGTTCTGATCGTCGAGGGGCTCAACGTGTTGCAGCCGCCGGCTCCCGGGCGCCGACTCGCGGTCAGCGACCTCTTCGACTTCACCATCTATGTGGATGCCCGCACCAGTGACATCGCCCGCTGGTACGAAGAGCGCTTCCTCAGCCTGCAGCGCGGAGCGTTCGCTAACCCGGAATCCTACTTTCATCGCTACGCCGCCCTCACCGGCGACGAGGCACGAACCCGGGCACGCGAAATTTGGGCTAGTACCAACGAACCGAACCTCGTGCAGAACATTCTGCCGACCAGGCCAAGGGCCTCGCTTGTGCTGCGCAAGGGCTCCAACCACGCGGTCGCCAGCGTGCTGTTGCGCAAGACCTGACGTTTCGGCCTCAGAGCGTCCCGGCGTTAGGGTTTCGGCCTTAGGGCGTTTCGGCGCTCAGTCGCTCGCGCACGACAGCGGCGAGTATTTCGGCCATCCTGTCGGCCACCTGCTGGTGTTGCGCTTCGACCATCACCCGCACCATCGGCTCCGTACCCGAGGCGCGCAGCAGCACTCTGCCGGTGTCGCCGAGCTCTGCCTCGGCACGCACCACGGCGTCGGCAATAACCGAATCGTTGCCCAGCGAGTGGTGGTCGACCCCCCGTACATTCACGAGAACCTGGGGGTAGATCGTCATCACCGCGGCCAATTCGGCGAGGGTCTTACCGGTGCGTGCCATCTCGGCGACGAGGTGCAGGCCGGTGAGGATGCCGTCTCCGGTGGTCGCAAACTTGGTCATGATCACGTGGCCAGATTGCTCGCCACCGAGCGCCAAGCCGTGTTCGGCTAAGGCCTCAAGCACGTAGCGGTCCCCGACCCCCGTCTCGATCATGCTGATGCCGTTGGCGGCCATCGCCCGTTTGAGCCCGAGGTTGCTCATCACGGTCGCGACGAGCGTGCGATCGGTGAGCACGCCGCGCTCGGCCATCGCGACCGCGAGGATCGCCATGATCTGGTCGCCGTCTACGACAGTGCCGTTGGCGTCTACGGCCAGGCAACGGTCGGCGTCGCCGTCGTGCGCGATGCCGACGTCTGCGCCGTGTTTCAGCACCGCCGCCGCGAGGTTATCGAGGTGGGTGGATCCCACGCCGTCATTGATGTTCATGCCGTCCGGGTCCGCGCCGATGACGGTGACTCGCGCGCCGGCATCCGTGAAGACCTGAGGAGACACGCCGGCCGCAGCGCCATGGGCACAGTCGAGCACGACGTGCACCCCGTCGAGGCGGTGCGGCAGCGACGAGAGCAAATGCACGATGTAGCGGTCTTCGGCATCGGCAAAGCGGCGGATGCGCCCGACATCGCCACCCTTTGGCGCGAGTTTGGGTTGAGCGAGGGCCGCCTCGATGCGGTCTTCGACCTCATCGGGAAGCTTGGTGCCGCCGGCGGCGAAGAATTTGATTCCGTTGTCGGGCGCGGGGTTGTGCGAGGCGGAGATCATCACGCCGAGGTCGGCCTTGAAGTCGGCCACCAGAAACGCCAGCGCGGGCGTGGGCACCACGCCGGCATCGAATACGTCAACGCCGGAGCTGGCCAGCCCCGCGGTCACTGCACTGGACAGAAACTCCCCGGAGATCCGCGGGTCGCGGGCAACGACCGCGATCGGACGACGGCCAGAGGCCCGACGGCCATCGGCCACCCTGCCCTTACCGAGCACGACGGCTGCGGCCTGGGCGAGGCCCAGCGCCAGTTCGACCGTGAGGTCGCTGTTCGCTAGGCCCCGAACACCATCAGTGCCAAAGAGGCGAGGCATAGTGCCGAAAGCGGATTAGCGCTTCGAGAACTGCGGAGCCTTGCGGGCCTTCTTGAGGCCGGCCTTCTTGCGTTCCTTGACGCGAGCGTCGCGGCTCAGGAAGCCAGCCTTCTTCAGGATCGCGCGGTTGTTCTCTTCGTCGATCTGGTTGAGTGAACGCGCAATTCCGAGACGCAGTGCGCCGGCCTGGCCGGAGGGGCCACCGCCGGTGATGCGGGCGATCACGTCGTAGCTACCCAGCAGGTCGAGAATCTTGAAAGGGTCATTGATGAGCTGCTGGTGCAGCTTGTTGGGGAAGTACTCGGCGAGCTCGCGGCCGTTGACCGTGATGGTGCCGCCACCGGGGATGAGACGAACGCGGGCGATGGCCTGCTTGCGGCGGCCCACTGCGGCGCCGGGAACGTTCATGACCGCGCGAGGAGCCTTGGGGGCAGCCTCCGGAGTCGACTCGGTGGAGTAGCTCGTGGGGGTCTCGGTTGAGTAGCTCTCTGGAGCGTTATCTTCCGTGCCGTCGATTGCTTCGGCGACGTCTTCGATCTTGGCCAATGTAGTGAGTCCTTATTTTCTTCAGCAGCCGCGGGCTACTGGGCGACCTGGGAAAGGGTGTACGGCGTGGGCTGCTGCGCCGCGTGCGGGTGCTCGGCTCCGGCGTAGACCTTGAGCTTGGTGAGCTGGGCACGACCGATCGAGTTCTTTGGGAGCATGCCGCGCACGGCCTTCTCGACCGCGCGGGTCGGGTGCTTCTCGAGCTGCTGGGCGTAGGTGGTTGCGCTGAGCCCGCCCGGGTAGCCGGAGTGGCTGTAGTAGATCTTCTGCGCGAGCTTCGAACCGGTCAGAGCGACCTTCTCGGCGTTGATGATGATGACGAAGTCACCCATGTCCATGTGCGGGGCGAAAGTCGCCTTGTGCTTGCCGCGGAGCAGGATGGCGACGTGGCTCGCCAGACGGCCGAGCACGATGTCGGTTGCATCGATGATGACCCAGTCGCGCTGGACATCTTCGGGCTTGGGGGAAAAAGTACGCGTCACAGTAGTGCTGCTTTCTTCTGATCGATTGAGGAGTTCGTGAATCCCGCTCCGGCGGCGAATTCTCTGGTCGATGACCGGGGAACGCGCCCAATGGAGGGCTCATGATCGGGTGCACACTCCGAAGAGCGCAGGCACCAAGGGTCAACTGTAAGCGACGCGCGGCTATTCGGTCAAATGAGCGGTCGGCGGGTGGGCCTGATCGCGCCGAGCCCTGGTGCGTTCGGCGCGAGCCGCGAGATCCGCGTCGGGCGGATACCCCACCTCGACGAGGGTGAGGCCGTGGGCCGGCATCACTTTGAAATCACTTGTGCGCTCGGCGGCATCCCGGATATGGGCCAGCCGATCGCCCCCCAGCTTGCCCTCCCCCACCGACACGGTAGCCCCGACGAGAGCCCTGACCATTGAGTGGCAGAAAGCGTCGGCCTGCAGGCGCGCCAGGAGTACACCGGTGGCATCGCGCTGCCATTGGAACTCCTGCAGCTCACGAATCGTGGATGCCCGCTCCCGCGGCCGGCAGTATGCCGCCCAGTCATGCAGCCCGAGCAGTTCGCGCGCCGCGACATTCATGGCATCGAGGTCGAGGCGTGCGGGGTACCACACGGTGTGATGGCGCAGCAGCGGGTTGCGAGCGGCCCCGGAGTCCGCGATGCGAAATTCGTAGCGTCGAAATATCGAAGAGAACCGCGCGTCGAAGCCGGGCGGCGCGATGCTGGCACCCGAGACGTGGATGTCGCTCCTGAGGCCAGCGATACCGTTGAGCCGTTTGGCGATGGCGGGCCCCGGCTCCATGCGCCGTGCCCCCCGGCCGTGCGGCTCGGTGATGTGCTTCAGTTGGGCCGGCGTGAGGTCGAGATGCGCGACCTGGCCGGTGGCGTGCACACCGGCATCCGTGCGCCCGGCAACGCTGACGGTCGGGTGCGGCGGATACCGATTGAACACCGTCGCGAGCGCGGCCTCGAGCTCGCCCTGCACCGTTCTGATGCCGGGCTGCTTCGCCCAGCCCTGAAAGGTCGTGCCCTCGTAGGCGATGTCGAGCCGCAGGCGCGTCACGGTGCCGTCGGGGTGTTCCGTCTGCTCAGCCACGCTGTGATTGTAGGCGAAGGCCCGGGCCGGGGTGCTCGTCAGAAAACTCGGGTAAACCAGTCGCTGCGGCCGGCCGGGGCAAAACCGAGACCACGGTAGAGCCCCAGCGCGCCGGACGGGTTTGTCGCATCCACCTCGAGCACCACCTCGCGCAGCCCGACCGCCGCCATTGCCCGCATACTGGCGGCCATCAGGGCTGCCGCGATGCCGCGCTTGCGCCAGGCGCGCGTCACGCCCACGAGTTCGATGTAGCCCCCGGAATGCGCGTTGCTCTCGTCGACCGACACGAGCAAAAACCCCGCCACCTCATCAGTGCCGTGGGCATCGCGACCGATCGCTAGGAACGAGAGTTCTGGTCTCGCGTTGCTCCTACCGATGAAAGAGTTCCACTGCTCGTCGGTGCCCGGCTGGCTTCCCCAGTGGTCCCTGAAGGCGTCATCCTTGGCGGCGTGGGTGGCAGCTGACCACCTCGCCGTGAACGCCTCGACGCGCACAGAAGCGTCGGCGATCGAGTCGGCGATCGGCTGGCTCAGCTCGCGGCGCAGGATCAGGAAGGTTCGGGCAATTGTGAGGCCCCGACGCTCGAAAAGCCGAGGCGCAGAGTGTGCGGCCTCCGGGGCGACGGCGATCAGCCAGCCTGGCAGTGTGCTATCGGATGACGCCAGCTGCTGCATCCCGCGACCCTGCTGCCAAGCGAGCAGCTGCCGCCCAATGCCCCGGCCGCGTGCCGACGGGCGCACCCCGCCGCCGAGTATCGATCGCACGATCGTCTCTGGCTCCGGCGGCATGGCGACGATGCCCCAGCCCAACACGACACCGGTGGGCCCGAGCGCGACGATCGTGTCTGTCGCGATGTCGACATAGCTGCGCTCGAATCCGCCGACGAGCTCGTCACGGGTGACGACGTGGTGCGGGTGGTCGTGGGTGCCGATCTCGATCTCGCAATCGAGGATCGCATCGAGGTCGCGGAGTCGGGCGTGCCGCCACGACAGCCCGGGCGAGTCGGCGGGTATGGCGAGGTCGGCCGACGCATTCACTCGCTCGGCCAGTGGGGAGATCATGGCTTAAACAGTAAGGCCCCGCCCGAGGGCGAGGCCTTATCCGTGCATTACGAGCTACTTGGCTACGTCTTCGGCAGGCGTCTCTGCGCTGTCCGCGGCGATCTCGGCCGTGGCGGCTTCGGCGTCGACAGCGTCGGCCCCAGCAACGTCCGGCTCGACCGCTTCGGGCTCTGCCTCGGCGACGGGTGCCTCGGCGACCGGCGCAGCAGCAGGGTTCGAGGCAGCCGCTGCTGCAGCAGCCTTCTTAGCCGACTGCGGCTTCGGGTTCACGGGCTCAAGCACGAGCTCGATCTGCACCATCGACGCGTTGTCGCCCTTGCGGAAGCCGAGCTTCGTGATGCGGGTGTAACCGCCCTCACGGTGCTCGACGAGCGGCGCAATCTCTGTGAAGAGTTCGTGGATGACGCTCTTGTCTCCGATGATCGCCAGGGCACGACGACGGCTGTGCAGGTCGCCCTTCTTGGCGAACGTGATCAGTCGTTCGGCGACGGGACGCAGGCGCTTGGCCTTGGTCTCCGTCGTCTTGATGCTCTTGTGGGTGAACAGGGCAGCTGCGAGGTTCGCGAGCATGAGGCGCTCATGCGCCGGTCCACCGCCGAGGCGGGGTCCCTTGGTGGGTGTAGGCATTGTGTTGTTTCTCCGTAACTAGAACGTCGAGGCTAAGGCCTAGGCGTTGGGTGTTTCTTCGTCGTCGTAGCCGCCATAGAAGTGGGCGCCGTCAAATCCGGGCACGCTGTCTTTGAGCGACAGCCCCATCTCGACGAGCTTGTCCTTGACCTCGTCGACCGACTTCTGCCCGAAGTTGCGGATGTTCATCAGCTGGGTTTCCGACAGCGCCACGAGCTCGCTCACGGTGTTGATGCCCTCGCGCTTGAGGCAGTTGTAGCTACGCACGCTGAGGTCGAGGTCTTCGATCGGCATCGACAGTTCGCTGGAGAGCACAGCGTCGACGGGAGCCGGGCCGATCTCGATGCCCTCTGCGGCGGTGTTGAGCTCGCGTGCGAGACCGAACAGCTCGGTGAGGGTACGACCGGCGGATGCGACGGCGTCACGCGGGGTGATCGCGTTCTTCGTCTCCACATCGACGACCAGGCGGTCGAAGTCGGTGCGCTCACCGGCACGAGTCGCCTCGACGCGGTAGGTGACCTTCAACACGGGAGAGTAGATCGAGTCGATCGGGATCTGACCAGCTTCGCTGAACTCGCTGCGGTTCTGCGTCGCCGAGACGTAGCCACGGCCACGCTCGATGGTCAGTTCGAGTTCGAACTTGGCCTTGTCGTTGAGAGTCGCGATGACGAGGTCAGGGTTATGGATCTCGACACCGGCAGGCGCGGAGATGTCTGCTGCTGTGACCTCACCGGCGCCCTGCTTGCGCAGGTATGCGGTGATGGGCTCGTCGTGCTCGCTCGAGACCACGAGGTTCTTGATGTTCAGGATGACCTCGGTGACGTCTTCCTTGACACCGGCAACGGTGCTGAACTCGTGCAGCACGCCGTCAATGCGGATGCTCGTCACGGCAGCGCCGGGAATCGAGGACAGCAGGGTGCGGCGCAGGGAGTTTCCGAGGGTGTACCCGAAACCGGGTTCCAGCGGCTCGATGACGAACCGTGAACGGAATTCGGAGATGTTCTCTTCGGCAAGAGTGGGGCGCTGTGCGATGAGCACTGATGTTTCCTTTCGGCGAGGTGTCTGCTATTTGACACCTGAATGCGACGAGTGGCGGGCCCGTCGTTCTATTGAGTTTTCATTTGAATGGGTAAAACGCGAGCTGTCGGGCCTGAGCCCATCAGCGGTCGGCCGCCCGGCGCGAAGCGCAAGCGTGGCCGACCGCCAATTGGTTTAGACGCGGCGACGCTTCGGCGGGCGGCACCCGTTGTGCGCCTGCGGAGTGACATCGTTGATCGAGCCGACCTCGAGGCCAGCGGCCTGGAGGGAGCGGATCGCCGTCTCGCGACCAGATCCTGGTCCCTTGACGAACACGTCGACCTTCTTCATGCCGTGCTCCTGCGCCTGGCGAGCAGCGGATTCCGCGGCCAGCTGAGCGGCGAACGGCGTCGACTTGCGCGAGCCCTTGAAGCCAACAGCGCCAGAAGAGGCCCAGCTGATGACGGCCCCGCTGGGGTCGGTGATCGAAACGATCGTGTTGTTGAAGGTCGACTTGATGTGGGCCTGACCCAACGCGATGTTCTTCTTTTCCTTGCGACGCGGCTTGCGCGCTGCGGCCTTCGGTGCAGCCATTACTTACGTCCCGCCTTCTTCTTGCCGGCAACAGTGCGCTTCGGGCCCTTGCGGGTGCGAGCGTTGGTCTTGGTGCGCTGCCCGTGCACGGGCAGGCCGCGACGGTGGCGAATACCCTGATAGCTGCCAATCTCGACCTTGCGGCGGATGTCGGCGGCAACCTCACGACGAAGGTCACCTTCTACCTTGTAGTTGCCCTCGATGTAATCGCGCAGTGCGACGAGCTGGTCATCGGTCAGATCCTTGACGCGGATCTCCCCGCTGATTTCGGTCTCGGCGAGGGTCTTGAGCGCCCTCGTACGGCCAACACCGTAGATGTATGTCAGTGCGACCTCAACGCGCTTATCGCGCGGGATGTCGACGCCGGCCAGACGTGCCATGGTTCGTCTCCTTATGGAGTCATGTGGAGGTGATGGACAGCACCGGTGCGAGGGCCTCCAACCCTCGGTGTCCCCCGCCTCGGAAGCGCGGGTTCTTGGTACTGCTCGATTCTTGAGTTGTGCCTAGCCCTGGCGCTGCTTGTGACGCGGGTTGGACTTGCAGATCACCATGACGTTGCCGTTGCGGCGAATGACGCGGCAATGGTCACAGATGGGCTTGACGCTGGGGTTGACCTTCATTTTTTTCCTTGCACTCGCTGTCTTCGTACTCACGGAATGCCGCGAGTCGTTACTTTCCAGCGCGATCGTCTCTTGTTACGAGAGGCCTATTTGTATCGATAGGTAATGCGTCCACGGGTGAGGTCGTAGGGGCTCAACTCGACAACAACCCGGTCCTCAGGAAGGATCCGGATGTAGTTCTGTCGCATCTTGCCCGAAATGTGGGCAAGCACTCTGTGTCCGTTGCTCAACTCAACGCGAAACATCGCGTTGGGCAGAGCTTCGACAACTGCGCCTTCGATCTCGATGACACCGTCTTTTTTGGCCATAGCCTCTTCGTCGCTATAAGGGGGATTCGCTGGTCTGCGGGGATGTGGTGCCTCGGCCGGCGCCACACGCCGAAGCCCTGCGAGACACGTCTCGAGAGAACTGCGGGCACGGCAAAACAGGCCACAAACACCAAAAGACAAGCTTAGGTCATTCCCGGGCGTTTCGCCAACCACCGGTGGCTCCGACGTGGTAGTTCAGCCTCGCCCCGACTCCAGCGGTGTCGATCTCAGCCGCGGGCGTGCGGTTAGGCGACCGGAACCGGAATAATGCCGAAAGAGGCAAGCCCGGCCGCACCGCCGTCTTCGGCGGTCAGCACCCAAATGCCATCAGCGTGCACGGCAATCGAGTGCTCCCAGTGCGCGGCATCTAAGCCATCGTCCGTCGCGACCGTCCACCCGTCGCCCCGCACGTGCGTCTGAATCGAACCAGCAGTAACCATGGGCTCGATGGCCACCACAAGGCCTGGCTTGACGTCGGGCCCTGCCCCGCGAACTCGGTAGTTGAACACCGGTGGCTCTTCGTGCATGGAGCGGCCAATGCCGTGCCCGACGTAATCCTCGAGGATGCCGTAGCTCCCCCGGGATTCGACGGCGTCTTCGATGGCCCCGCCGATTTCGTTGAGTCGGCGTGCGGTGGCCAGCGCGGCAATTCCGGCCCAGAGCGCGTGCTCGGTCGCATCCGACAACGCCCGACGACGGGCCACGAGATCGACACGGCTGGGATCCGGCACGACGATGGTCATCGCGGCGTCCCCGTTCCAGCCCTCGAATTCCGCGCCACTGTCGACGGACACAATGTCGCCAGGCGCCAACACCCGGCCGCCGGGAACCCCGTGCACCACCTCGTCGTTGACCGATGTACACAGCGTGTGGCTGTAGCCGGGCTCCTTCATGAAGTTCGGGATACCGCCGGCCGCCCTGATGGTTGCCTCGGCGATTGCATCAAGTTCGAGCGTCGTCACGCCCGCCCGCACTGCCGCACGCACCGCGGCGAGTGAGGCCGCGGTAATCAGGCCGGGAGCGACCATGAGCCGAAGTTGTGCGGGCGACTTATAGAGGCCGGGGCGGCCGCGCACTGCGATAGCGCCTAGCGCGTCGCGGCGTCTGGTAGCGCGATGCCGCGAACCAACAGCGCCTCGATAATTCGCGCCGTCACATCATCAATCTCGCCCAGTGCGTCGATTCTCACGAGCGACCCACGACCGTCATAGATGTCGATCAGGGGCTCGGTCTGCTCACGGTAGACCTCCAAGCGATGCCGCACGACACCCTCGTTGTCGTCGCTGCGACCCTCCTCGGTGGCACGCTTGCGCAGGCGACCGATCACGATTTCTGGGTCGGCCTCGAGTTCGACTACAGCGTCAAGGGCCGTCCCGTGGCTCTGCAAGAACTCGTCGAGCTCACGCACCTGGTCGGTTGTGCGCGGGTAGCCATCGAGGAGGAAACCGCTCTGGGCATCCGGCTCGGCAAGGCGATGACGGAGCAGGTCGTTGGTGAGCGAGTCAGGAACGTTGTCGCCGGCATCCATGTACGCCTTGGCCAGTGTGCCGAGCGGAGTCTCGTTCTTGACGTTGCTTCGAAAGATGTCGCCGGTGGAGATCGCCGGAATTCCGTAGGCAGCGGCAAGCCGAGCCGCCTGGGTGCCTTTTCCGGCACCCGGCGGACCGATCAGAAGCAGACGGCTCAACGGAGCAGACCCTCGTAGTGGCGTTGCTGCAACTGTGAGTCGATCTGCTTAACGGTCTCGAGACCGACACCGACGATGATCAGGATGCTGGCGCCACCGAACGGGAAGTTCGTATTTGCCTGCACGAGCACGAGCGCAATCAGCGGGATGAGCGCAATAAGCCCGAGATACAGCGACCCCGGCAGCGTGATGCGAGTCAGCACGTAATCGAGGTATTCCGCGGTGGGACGACCCGCGCGAATACCCGGAATGAAGCCACCGTACTTCTTCATGTTGTCGGCGACCTCTTCCGGGTTGAAGGTGATCGCGACGTAGAAGTAGGTGAAGCCCACGATGAGCAGGAAGTACAACAGCATGTAGAGCGGGTGATCGCCCTTGGTCAGGTAATTCTGAATCCAGGTGACCCAACCCGCGGGCGTCTGGCCGGCCTTGGGCTGATTGAACTGTGCGATTAGGGCGGGCAGATACAGCAGGGATGACGCAAAGATCACGGGCACGACGCCGGCCATGTTGACCTTGATCGGAATGTAGGTGTTATTGCCGCCGTAGGTGCGGCGCCCCACCATTCGTTTGGCGTATTGCACGGGAATGCGGCGCTGCGACTGCTCGACGAAGACGACGAGCGCCATGATGATGATCCCGATCGCGATCACCGCGATGAAGACCTCGACGCCCTTGGCCTGGAAGATGCTGCTGAGCGAGCCGGGGAAGCGCGCCGAGATCGACGTGAAAATCAGCAGCGACATTCCGTTGCCGATGCCGCGCTCGGTGATGAGCTCACCCATCCACATGATGAGTCCGGTGCCGGCGGTCATCGTGACCACCATGAGAAGGATCGCGTACCAGGCATCGTTGGTGATGAGCTGGTTGCACTCGGCCACGCCGGAGTTCGACGGGAACAGCGCGCCGCTGCGCGCGACAGTGATGAGGGTCGTCGACTGCAGCACGCCAAGCGCGATCGTCAGGTAACGGGTGTACTGCGTCAGGCGGGACTGGCCGGCCTGGCCCTCCTTGTAGAGGGTCTCGAAGTGTGGGATGACCACGCGCAGCAACTGCACGATGATCGATGCCGTGATGTACGGCATGATGCCGAGCGCGAAGATCGACAACTGGAGCAAGGCCCCACCGCTGAAGAGGTTGACGAGGTCGTACAACCCGGAAGTGCCGGCATTCTTCGCCAAACAGATTTGCACGTGGCCGAAGTCGACGAACGGCGCCGGGATAAACGATCCCAAGCGGAACAGCGCGACGATCCCGAGCGTGAACCCGATCTTCCTACGAAGGTCAGGCGTGCGGAATATCCGCGCGACAGCTCTGAACACAAGGGCCTCCGTTATCTATGAACAGCAGTCGAGTGGGGCCCCCGTCAGGGAACCCCACTCGTATCTCCGAGGAGGAACTACTTGACCGAACCGCCAGCGGCAACAATCTTCTGCTCGGCGGAGCTGGAGACCTTGTCAACTGCAACAGTCAGCTTAACCGAAATATCACCGTCGCCGAGAACCTTGACCTTCTCGTTCTTGCGTACAGCGCCCTTGGCGACGAGGTCGCCGATGGTGACCTCTCCGCCCTTGGGGTAAAGCTCTGCGAGCTTCTCGAGGTTCACGACCTGGTACTCGACGCGGAACGGGTTCTTGAAACCGCGCAGCTTCGGCGAACGCATGACGAAACCGATGTTTCCGGCTTCGAAGCCCGGTCGCACCGAGTAACGAGCCTTCGTACCCTTGGTACCACGACCCGCGGTCTTGCCCTTGGAACCTTCACCGCGTCCGACGCGGGTCTTGTCCTTCTTGGCACCGGGAGCCGGACGCAAGTGATGCATCTTGAGCACCTGCGGGCGGGACGGCACGTCGGCCTGAGGGGCCTTCTTCGCCGGAGCAGCCTTAGCGGCAGGCGCCTTGGTTGCGGCCGCCTTGGGGGCATCCGCCTTCGACGCAGCAGCCTTGGGGGCTGCGTCCTTCGACGCAGCAGCCTTGGCGGTAGCGGTCTTCGGGGCCGCGGCTTTCGCCGGGGCCTTCTTCTCTTCTTCAGCCATTAGTCAATCTCCTCGACCTTGACAAGGTGAGCGACCGTGCGAACGTAGCCGCGGTTCTGCAGAGTGTCCTCGCGGACAACGACGTCACCGATGCGGTGAAGCCCGAGGCTCCGCAGGGTGTCGCGCTGGTTCTGCTTCTCACTGATTTTGGACTTGATCTGGGTTACCTTCAGGCGCGCGGCCATCAGACACCTGCCTTTGATTCGGCCTCGACGCGCAACAGGCGCGCCGGGACAACGTGCTCGACCGGCAGGCCACGACGTGCGGCAACCGCACGTGGCTCCTCGAGCTGCTTGAGGGCAGCAACGGTTGCATGCACGATGTTGATTGTGTTCGACGACCCGAGCGATTTGCTCAGAACGTCGTGGATGCCAGCACACTCGAGAACGGCGCGCACGGGGCCACCGGCAATAACGCCGGTACCTGCGGATGCCGGACGCAGGAGGACGACGCCAGCGGCGGCCTCTCCCTGCACGGGGTGCGGGATGGTCACTCCGACGCGGGGCACGCGGAAGAAGTTCTTCTTTGCCTCCTCGACGCCCTTGGAGATCGCGGTGGGGACCTCGCGGGCCTTGCCGTAGCCGACACCCACGAGACCGTTGCCGTCGCCGACGACGACCAGAGCGGTGAAGCTGAAGCGACGACCACCCTTGACGACCTTGGAGACACGGTTGATCGTCACGACGCGCTCGAGGAACTGGCTCTTCTCGGCATCGCGGCTGTTGCCACGGTCGCGGTTCGGGTTGCGCTCGCGTCCGCCACGGCGGGCTTCGCGCGGCTCGTTGGCCAGGTCGGTCGCCGGGGCGTCGACGACGACCTCGGGTACGACAACGGCCTCGGCTGCGACAGCCTCGGTTGGCTCAACAGCCACGTCCTGCTCCTTGTTGGTGTTAGTTTCGTCGCTGTTAATCGGCACGGTGCTCACAGGTTCAAACCACCTTCACGAGCTCCGTCGGCGATAGCCGCGACGCGGCCGGCGTAACGACTTCCGCCGCGATCGAATACGACGGCTTCGACGCCGGCCTTCTTGGCGCGCTCGGCGACGAGCTCGCCGACCTTGCGGGCCTTGGCCGTCTTGTCACCGTCGAACGTGCGCATGTCTGCCTCAAGAGTCGATGCCGACGCGAGCGTGTGCCCCTTGGAGTCATCCACGACCTGCACGAAAACGTGCCGGGCCGAACGGGTGACCACAAGACGCGGGCGCGCCTCAGTGCCGATAACTTTCTTGCGGAGGCGTGCGTGCCTGCGGCCCTTTGCGGCCGACTTGCTCTTACCTCTGGTTCCGAGAGCCATGTCTACTTACCACTCTTTCCGGCCTTGCGACGGACGACTTCGCCCGCGTAACGCACGCCCTTGCCCTTGTAGGGCTCCGGCTTGCGCAACTTACGAATGTTGGCCGCGACTTCGCCGACGGCCTGCTTGTCGATTCCAACAACGGTGACCTTGTTGTTGCCCTCGACGGTGAAGCTGATGCCCTGGGGCGGGTCAACCGTGATCGAGTGCGAGTAGCCGAGAGCGAACTCGATAGAGTCACCCTTCGCGGCTACGCGGTAGCCCGTACCGACGACCTCGAGGCCCTTGGTGTACCCGTCCGTCACGCCGATGATCTGATTGGCGATGAGCGTGCGGGTCAAGCCGTGCAGCGAACGCGATGCGCGCTCGTCGTCGGGCCGAGTGACGAGCACCTGACCGTCTTCGAGGACGACCTGAATCGGAGTCGCAACGACGAGTGACAACTCGCCCTTGGGGCCCTTGACGGCGACGGCTTGGCCATCGATCTTCACCTCGACGCCCGCGGGGACGTCAATGGGGAGTCTTCCAATACGTGACATGGCGGGTTACCACACGTAGGCGAGGACTTCCCCACCTACGCCCTTCGACGAAGCCTCTTTGTCGGTCAGCAGACCGGAGGAAGTTGACAGGATGGCGACGCCGAGCCCACCGAGAACCTTGGGGATCTCTGTCGACTTGGCGTAGACGCGCAGGCCGGGCTTCGACACGCGCTTGATGCCCACGATGGAGCGCTCACGGTTGGGTCCGTACTTCAGGTCGATGGTGAGGGTCTGGCCCACGCGGGCGTCCTCCACCTTCCACGCCGAGATGTAGCCCTCGTTCTTGAGGATCTCCGCGAGGTGCGACTTGAGCTTGCTGCTGGGCAGCGAGACCGTCTCGTGGTACGCCGAGTTGGCGTTGCGCAGTCTGGTCAGCAAGTCTGCGACCGGATCTGTCATTGTCATGATGGTGTGCCTATCTCGCCCGGTTTCGGCATCCGTTACACGAATGCCGACCTTGTCGATCGTGCGCCGGAAACCCGGCGCGGGGTGATTAGTTTGCCGAGTTCTCGGCCGTGCGGAACGGGAAGCCGAGCGCCTTCAACAGCGCGCGACCCTCGTCGTCATTACGTGCGGTCGTCACGACAGTGATGTCGAAACCACGCACGCGGTCGATGCGGTCCTGATCGATCTCGTGGAACATCGACTGCTCGGTGAGACCGAAGGTGTAGTTGCCATTGCCGTCGAACTGCTTGTCTGACAGACCACGGAAGTCGCGGATGCGGGGCAGCGCGAGTGAAACCAGCCGGTCAAGGAATTCCCAGGCCCTGTCACCACGAAGGGTGACGTGAGCGCCGATCGGCTGACCCTCGCGGAGCTTGAACTGCGCGATGGACTTGCGAGCGTTGGTCACCTGCGGCTTCTGGCCGGTGATCGCGGTGAGGTCTTTGACGGCCCCATCGATGATCTTGCCGTCACGTGCGGCCTCGCCGACACCCGTGTTGACGACG
>JANXTJ010000175.1 GCA_025352485.1 Salinibacterium sp. | reverse complement strand
CACCGAAAAGGTGCGTCGCAAGCCGTTCTCCGTGGTGTTGTTCGATGAGATCGAAAAGGCTCACCCCGACATCTTCAACTCGCTCCTTCAGATTCTCGAAGAGGGGCGCCTGACGGATGGCCAGGGTCGCGTTGTCGACTTCAAGAACACCGTGATCATCATGACCACCAACCTCGGTACGAAAGACATTACGGGCACGCCGATCGGGTTCACCTCGAGCACCGACACCGCTACCGGGTACGACCGGATGCGCGGCAAGGTCGTCGAGGAGCTTAAGAAGCACTTCAAGCCGGAGTTCCTCAACCGCGTCGACGAGACGATCGTCTTCCCGCAGCTGAGCTCAGAAGAGCTGCTGCAGATCGTCGACCTCTTCATCAAGCGTCTGAGCGACCGTCTGCTCGACCGAGACCTGAGCGTCGAGCTCACGGTCCCGGCGAAGGAGCAGCTCATCAAGGTGGGCTTCGATCCGTCGCTGGGGGCGCGGCCGCTGCGCCGTGCCGTGCAGCACGAGATTGAGGATGCCCTGAGCGAGAAGATCCTGCACGGCGAGCTCAACGCGGGTGACCACGTGCACGTCGACTACATCGACGGTGCATTCGTGTTCACCACCGGTCGCCAAGCGGGGCTGCCCGAGAAGGAGCCGGAAGCGGTCGAGGCCTGATCCGCGGCTGAGCCGCTAGCGTGAGAGGGTGAACTTTACTGTTCGACCCGCTCGCACCAGCGACGTACCCGCCATCCAACGGCTCGTTGAGCCGCTCGTGCACCGCCGCATCCTGCTCGGCAAAGATCTCGTCGTGTTCTATGAGGCGGTGCAAGAGTTTCGGGTCGCGCAAAACGACGAGGGCGAACTGATCGGGTGCGGGGCCCTGCACGTGATGTGGGAAGACCTCGGCGAGGTGCGGACGCTCGCCGTGGCCGACCGGCATCTCGGCACCGGCGTCGGGCGCTCCCTGCTTGAGCGCATCGAGACGGATGCCAGAAGCCTCGGCCTGTCTCGGCTGTTTTGCCTCACCTTTGAGACGGCCTTTTTCGGCCGCCAGGGCTTTGAGCCGATCGAGGAGAGCATCGTTGCGCCCGACGTCTTCGTGCAGCTCACCCTCTCGCCCGACGAGGGGGTCGCCGAATTTCTCGACCTCTCCCGGGTCAAGCAAAATACCCTCGGCAACACCAGAATGCTCAAGCAGCTGTGAACCTCTCGCGGGTGTCTATCGGGTTGCCGGGTGCCACGCCGCATGACATCCTGCGCGAGCTGGCCCCCCAGATCGAAGCGCTCGGATTTAGCACGCTCTGGCTCAATGACAGCCCAGCGGGCGACTCGCTCGCCGGGCTTGCCGTCGTCGCGGCGGTCACCACGCGGCTCTCGCTGGCGAGCGGGGTCATCCCCCTCGACCGTCGGCCGGCGGCCGAGATCGCGGCTCGGCTCGGCGATCTGCCGAGTCATCGGCTGGCCATCGGCATTGGTTCGGGCGGGCCGCACGATGCTCTGCGCCGGGTGGCCGAGGGCGTCGACGTGCTCAGCGGGCGGGTTACCGTGCTCGTGGGTGCACTCGGCCCGAAGATGCGCAAACTCGGCGCGCAGACGGCCGACGGCATCCTGCTCAATTGGCTCACCCCGTCAACGGCGGCGGCGGCGATGGCCGACCTGCGGCGGGATGCGGCGGGTCGCACCGTGCGCGGGGTGCTCTACGCCCGAACCGTCGTGCAGGCCGACGCGCTGCCAGCCCTGCGCCAAGAGGCCGTGGGTTATCAGGGCATCGGATCGTATGCTGCCAACTTCGCGCGCCTGGGCATCACGGCGCTCGAGTCGACGATCGACGGCACGACGGGCCTGGCCAATTCGGTCGCGACGTACACCGATCAGGTCGATGAGCTCGTGCTGCGCGCGGTGACCGCCGTGACCACGCTCGAGTCCTACCAGCGATTCATCGTCACGGTCGCCGCGGCCTGACTTACCCTTGCCTCATGTCGACCTTCCGCAACCCCGTCGGCCCCCAGTCGGCCAAGGTCTACTGGCGCCGTCGTCTTGTCGTGGGGATCGGCCTGGCCGCCGTAATCCTCATCGTAATCCTCATCGTGGCCCGGCCCGGTTCCGGCGCCCCCACACCGACTCCCGCGGTGAGCCACAGCGCCGCAGGCTCCGGCGATTCCTCGACCTCCGCCGCGGCCAACCCTGGAAACGCGAAGGCCTGTGACCCCGCCAAGGTCACCGTCACCGCGACCCTTGACTCGAATAGCTATGCGGCCGGAGTCAATCCCGCGCTGACGTTCGCGTTGAAGAACACCTCGTCGGAGGCCTGCACGTTTGCCGCGGGTTCCGATGTGCAGGAATTCCACATCACCAGTGGCGCTGAACTGATCTGGAACTCGAAAGACTGCCAGACCGGTGCGGTCGCTGCGACCGTTCTCCTGCAGCCCTTCGTGCCCAAGGCCGGTTCGGTGCTGCCATGGGACCGCACTCGTTCCTCCACCACGACCTGCTCATCCCCCCGCACCCCGGTCACGGCCGGTGGCGCAAGTTACCACTTGCTCGTCACCGTCAATGGCGTCAAATCTGACGATCCACAGTTCATCCTCCAGTAGCGGGGGTACCCTCGGGTAAGTGACTGATGGCCTGAGCGAAGACAGCACCCTCGGGTCTCTGACCCCCCGGCAGCGGCGCTCCCTCACCAGGGTGCGCAGCGACCGGTCAATGATTGCCACGCTGGCGCTCACCGGCCTGATCGCCGCCTTCATGCAGACCCTCGTCACGCCGGTCATCCCGCAATTGCCACACCTGCTCAACACGACTCAGGCCGACGCCTCCTGGGTGCTCACCGCCACCCTGCTTGCGGCTGCGATCACCACGCCGATCAGCGGGCGGCTCGGTGACATGTACGGCAAGCGCCGGATTGTGTTGCTGCTGCTGTGCATCATGGCCGCGGGCTCGATTATTTCGGCGCTCTCTGACACCCTCGTGCCGATGGTCATCGGGCGGGTGCTGCAGGGCGTCGGCCTCGGTGTGATCGCGCTAGGCATCAGCATTCTGCGAGACGTCATCCACCCGAAAAACCTCGGAGGAGCCGTGGCCCTGGTGAGCGCGACACTCGGCGTCGGTGGCGCACTCGGCCTCCCGCTGTCGGCAACCATCGCCCAATACTTCGACTGGCACGTGCTGTTCTGGCTCGCGACCGTGTTCGGATTCGTGGCGATTGTGCTGGTGGCCACGATCATCCCGGTAAGCACGCTCCGCACCGGCGGGCGTTTCGACCTACCGGGAGCCCTGGGTCTTGCGGTCGGCCTGGTCGGCATTTTGCTTGCCATCTCGAAGGGCAACGAATGGGGCTGGGGCAGCGCCATCACGATCGGACTATTCGGCGGTGGCGTGCTCGTGCTCGTGGGGTTGGTCTTCTACGAGCTGCGAGCACCCAACCCGCTCATCGATATGAGGGTCGCGGCTCGTCGGCCCGTGCTCCTGACCAACCTCGCGTCAATCTCGGTGGGTTTCGCGTTCTTCGTGATCACCGCGGCGCTGCCCATCGTTCTTGAAGCCCCGGTCACGAGCGACGTGGGCCTCGGGCTGCCCCTGATCCTGGCGAGCCTGTGCCTCATGCCACTCGGCCTCGTGATGTTCGTCATGTCACCGGTCGCCGCTCGGTTGACGAACCGGCGGGGGCCGCGCACCAGCCTGATTCTCGGCGGCGTGATCATCACCATCGGCTTCACGCTCGGCATCTTCTTCATCGATCAGGTCTGGCAGGTCGTCCTCATCTCCACGATCACCGGTCTCGGGATCGGGTTCGCTTACGCGGCCATGCCCACCCTGATCATGCGCGCGGTTCCACCGAGCGAGACCGCCGCCGCGAACGGCCTCAACTCGGTCATGCGCACCCTCGGCTCCACCCTGTCGGCCACCGTGATCGGGGTCATCCTCTCTACCCATCTCATCGTCACGGATGCCGTGGCGACGCCGTCACGGGAGGCGTTCGCCATCGTCTTCGCGATGGGCGCCGTCGTGGTGCTCGCTGGTGTCGTCATTGCGCTGTTCATCCCGCGCCGCAACCAGAACTACGACACTGCGAGCATCCCCGTGCAGCGCGGGGTCTGAGAGCCCCAAGCCTGACAGGATTGACTCGTGACCCGCGACGTACTCACCATCCTCAACCGACCGTCACGGGATGCCGCCGCGCATCTGCCCGGGGCGCCAGCCTGGCACTTCGCCGACCCGCAGAGCGCACAGGTCAGCGCACTCGACCTGGGGGCCACCCGCGGCGACGGCATCTTCGAGACCATCAGCGTGGGCGATGGGTTTCCGCAGGCGCTCGAGCATCACCTTCGCCGTTTCGTGAAATCGGCGGCGGCTCTCGAACTGCCCGAACCCGACCTCGACGCGTGGCGCGCCGCCATCTTGGCGACCATCGCCGAGCTCGATCCGGTGGCCGAATCCTTCGTGAAGACGGTGCTCACCCGCGGCATCGAGGGTGACGGCCGCCCCACCGGGTGGGCGTACGGCGCGGTCTCCGGTGACTTCACCGAGCAGCGAACGCGGGGCATTCGGGTGGTCATGCTCGACCGCGGTTACCGCCGCGATGTCGAGCAGAGCTCCCCGTGGCTACTGGCCGGCGCCAAGACGCTCAGCTACGCCATCAACCGGGCTGCCGTACGCGAAGCGGTTCGTCGGGGCGCCGATGACGTGATCTTCGTCTCCAGCGACGGCGTCGTACTCGAAGGCCCGACCTCTACGGTCGTGTTTCGCCGCGGCGACACGCTGCTCTCCCCTGGCACCGGCTTGGGCATCCTTGACGGCACCACCCAAGCGAATGTCTTTCGGTACGCGCAATCGCTGGGCCTCGAAACCGCGTTCGAGTTGGCAACGCCCCAGACGCTGCTGGCCGCGGATGCCGTCTGGCTCGTCTCCAGCGTCAGGCTCGCCGCGCCCGTGCGCGAGCTCGATGGGCAAAAGCTGGCCATCGATGCCGTCCTCACGGCGGGCATGAACGAGTACCTCCGCGCACTGCGCGACTGACACCCGCTACCCCCCGCATTGGGCGTGTCAAGAGGGTAGACCCCGCTTTCTATCCGAAACGTGTCCGGTTAGCCTGTTGGGGTGGACGATTTGAAATTTGGCGTCCCCGCGGGGTGGTATCCGGATCCGCTGGGGCTACCCCAGTTGCGCTGGTGGGACGCCCAGGCCTGGACAGAGCACACCTCAGAGGCGCGCGCGCCCATCGTCATCCAGCCCGCCAGCCGGCTGGCCCATGCCGACGACGATCGACCACACGGTGCCGACAACGAACTTCCCTCGCGGCGCGACCTGCGTGATCGTGAACGCCGCGAGACCGGCCGTGTGCGTGAGTCGGAAACGCTCATCGACACTGAGATCGATGACGACCAAGAGGAGCTGAGTGCCCAGCCGCTGCTGGCCATGACGCTGAAGGAACTGGAGCCGCCGCTCGGCGATGAGCGCGATGGCGAGACCCCGGGGCCGCGGCGCGCGACCTCGCACACAAACGCGATGCCGGCGGCATCCACCCTGAGCGATCTGGCCGACGAGGTTGCGCCCGAGCGGGCGCCCAAGCGAATGCGCACCTACACCTTCGCCTCCTGGGTCATCGCCTTCATGCCGACGATTCAGCTCGGCGTTTTGCTGCTCATGCTGCTGGTGTTCAACCTGAGCTCGAACTATCCGCTGATCGTGGCGCTCGCCGTGTTGGCCAACGTCGCAATACTCGGTTTCGCTTTCTACGATCGCCTCCTGTTGCAGACCTGGGGCCACAAAAAACCCGCTTGGGCATGGTGGGGGCTGCTGCGTGAGCCGCCGTATCTCATCGCGCGCGCCCTGCGAACCTTCACCGAGACGGGGCGCGGCTTTGCGCCCTTGGCGGTGTGGACGACAAGCCTCGGCGCCATTCTTGCCGCCGTACTGATTTTTCCCGGCTTGGTCATCTCCCTCGCCCCGGCGGTCTTTCAAGCCGAAGCCGAGCAATCCATCGTCGCGGATGCCGCGGCTCTCGGAGCCACGATCAGCGTTCAGTGCCCCGCCCCGCCGCTGAAAATCGCGGAACACTTCAGCTGTATCCGCACCAGCCCCGATGGCAAGACCGACTCCGTCTTGGTGAGTCTTCAGCGCGAGAACGGCTGGATCAGCTGGCGCGTCGAAGACTGGGGCAATAGCGTCATGACGGGCAGCCTCAACAAGTAGGCGTTCCTAGAAGTCGGGGATCTCGATCCGCTCGGCGGTGGAGCCGAGGAACGCGAGCCGCACCGCTTCGCGCAGGTGCACGGCGTCCGAGTCGATCACGCTCGAAAAGCCGAGTCGCTTGGCTTCGGCCACCCGCTGCTTGGCGTTCGATGCAGGCCGAATCTCGCCAGCGAGGCTGATCTCCCCCATCACGGCTTGGGTCACCGGGAACGCCTTGTCTTTGAAGGCACTGGCGATGGCCAGCGCGATCGCCAGATCCGCCCCGGGTTCGGTGAGCCGGATGCCGCCGACGGTCGATACATAGACATCGAATCCCGACAGCGGCAGGCCAGCCCTGCGCTCGAGCACCGCGAGCAGCATCGCCACTCGTGAGGAGTCGACCCCGTTGACTACCCGTCGCGGTTGGGGAGCCTGCGTCTTCACAATCAGGGCTTGGACCTCCACCGGAAGGGCGCGTCGGCCCTCCACAGCGATCGTCACGCAAGTGCCGCTGACGGGGGTGCGCGCCCGCGACAGAAAAAGCCCAGACGGGTCGGCCACCTCTGCGATGCCATCCCCGGTCATCTCGAAACAGCCCACCTCGTCGGTGGGCCCAAAGCGATTCTTGTGGGCGCGCACGAAGCGCAGTGATGTTTGCCGATCGCCCTCGAACTGCAGCACCACGTCGACGAGGTGCTCGAGCAGTCGCGGCCCCGCGATCGAGCCATCTTTGGTGACGTGCCCCACCAGAAGTACCGGCAGGTTGCGGTCTTTGCTGACGCGGATCAGCGTGCTGGCCACTTCGCGCACCTGCGAGGGGCCGCCAGCCAGCCCATCCGTGAGCCCGGATGCGACCGTCTGCACCGAATCGACGATGACCAGTTGCGGCGACACTTGGTCAATCTGGCCGAGGATCGTGGCGAGATCGGTCTCTGCGGCGAGGAACAGCGTGGGCTGCAGTGCGCCGGTGCGCTCGGCACGCAGTCGCACCTGGCTGACGGACTCTTCCGCGCTGACATAGAGCACGCGCTGGCCGGATGCCGCGGCTCGCGACGCGACCTCCAGCAGCAGTGTCGACTTGCCGACGCCGGGCTCGCCGCTCAGCAAAATCGCCGCGCCCGGCACGATGCCGCCGCCCAGCACGCGGTCGAATTCGGCTATGCCGCTCGGCCAGTAGGCGACCGATTCGGCGCCGATCTCGGTGATGGAGCGGGCTTCGTTTGTCGGGCGCACCGCCGTCACGCGTGCCGTGGGCTCTGTGACGTCGACCACGGTGTTCCACTGTTGGCATTCGCCGCAGCGCCCGGCCCACTTCAGGCTCGTCCAGCCGCACTCGGTGCAGCGAAATTGGGTGATTGTGCGGGCCATGGCCACAGCGTAGGCGAGGCCGCAGACAGCGCGCGTAGGCCATGCGCGGGGGCCGCCTCATCGGACGCCGGTTTCGGGGAGTCGCGACCGAATCAGCCGAGTTGCGCCAGTCGTTCATCGACAGCCGGCCGGAAGGCCGCGGCCCAAATGCGGTAACCGCGGTCGTTCGGGTGGAAAAGATCGCCGGCGAACTGCGTCGTCATGCCCCACAGCCCCTGTCGTCTGGTCAGGGCGTGCAGCGGCACCACGGTGAGACCGCATCGGCCGCTTCGGCGCGCAGGATGCGATTCGCGACGAGCACATTCTTCTCGGCGGGTAAGACGTAAAAACTCGGCAGGTCGGCCACAATCGCGTGCTCGGGGAGGGCCTCAAACAGGGTGCGGATGTCGCGCTCGAACCGCCGTTCGTCCCAGTTCGCCATGTCGTTTGCTCCGATGCAGACTGTCAGCAGATCCGGCGCCAGCCCCGCGAGCTGCGGCAGCTCGGAGTGCACAGCCAGCTTCACCGTGGCGCCGGAGATTGCGAGATTGACCACGCGCAGCGTCCGTGGATCGTCGGCCGCCGTGAGCCGGGCACGCAGGTATTTCGCGAGCACGCCAACGTAGCTGTGGTCGGGGCGACTGGCGCCAATACCCTGTGCCGCTGAATCACCGATCGCGACATAAAGGAGGTCGCCGGTCTGCGCTGCGGCCGTGCGCCAAAACTTCGAGTTGATCGGGATGCTGCCCGCCAGCTCAGTGCGCCAGCGCGCCTGCCGCCCGCGCAGCCAGCGCCACCACAGCGCGATGGCACCGGCGAGCACGACCAGCCCGCCGGCGGCAAAGAGGATCCCCACTCTTCGACTGTAGAGCGTCGAGTCTCAGCGGTGCGCCTCGTGTA
>JANXTJ010000170.1 GCA_025352485.1 Salinibacterium sp. | reverse complement strand
AGCACGAGCCCGAGCGCGCCGGCACCGCCATAGAGGAAGAGCACGCCAGCGACCGCACCGGGCGGGAATCCCACAGGGCCGATCAGAAATGGTGCGATGTATGTGTAGAAAATGTTGTGGCCGAGGGCGACCAGAACGATGATGATGCCGACGATGATGACACCGGGCACGGTGGCGTCTTTGCGCATGGGCAGCGGGATCTCACCGGTGGCGAGACGCTCGCCGTGGCTGACCGGCGGCAGCAGCCGGGCCGTGATGAGGGTGAGTATGGCGACGGCACCGGCCAGAATGCCGAAGGCGAGTCGCCAGCCGAGGGAGTGGCCGAGGGCGGTGCCGAGGGGAACGCCGAGCACGAACGCGGCCGTTCCGCCTCCACCGGTGATGGACACGGCACGAGCCAGTTGGTGTCGGGGCACGAGGTGCGCCGAGTACGCCCCTACCACCGACCAGAACAGGCCGTGCGCGAGGCCGCCGATCACACGAGCGACGACCAGGACGGGATAGTTTGGTGCCAGCGCGGCAAGCAGGTTGGCAAATACGAAGACGACCAGCACGACGATCACCAGCGACTTGCGCGAGTACCGCCGGGTGAGGATCGACAGCGGCGCCGCCGTCAGCACTACTGTCCCGGCGAATACCGTGATGAGCAGGCCCACCTGCGACTCGGATACATCGAGCTGTTGCGCAATCTCGGGCAGGAGGCCGGTGGGCAGAAACTCACTGGTCACCATCATGAAGATGAGGGCGGAAAGGGTGAGCAGGCCCACCCAGGGAAAAGGTTTGGTTTCAGAGGAGTCGTGCGCGCCCATGAGGACGGGATTCCGTTCGTCGCAGTGGTGCGTTCGCCGCCCGCGGGATGCAGCGGTGCGGCCGCATCCCCCCCAGTTTAGTCGCGCGTTCCGCTGCCCTACGCTGGACGGGTGACCGACACCGCGACCCACTGGATCCTCACCCTCGTGTGCGACGACCGGCCCGGAATCGTGCACGCGATCAGCGGGGCGATTGTCGAGGCCGCCGGCAACATCACGGAGTCGCAGCAGTTCTCCAGCGATGACACCGGGCGGTTCTTCATGCGGCTGCAGGTGCAGTCTGCGGCACCCCGCGAGTCGTTCGAGGCGGCGCTGGCGCCGGTCACCGAACGGTACGGGATGACGTGGGAGTTGGACGTCGTCGGCCGCCCCCTGCGCACCCTGGTCTTGGTCTCCACGGCGGGCCATTGCCTCAACGACCTGCTCTACCGCGAGCGCGCCGGGCAGGTCGCCATCGACATGCCCCTCGTCATGAGTAACCATCGGCTGCTGGCCGGGCTCGCCGAGTTTTACGACGTGCCCTTCGAGGCGCATCCGATCACCACGCCCGGCCAGAAACTCGCCTTCGAAGAACGCGTGCTCGAGGTCGTCGAGGAGCACGACATTGAGCTAGTGGCGCTGGCGCGCTACATGCAAATCTTGTCGCCGGAACTGTGCAGTGCGCTCAGCGGCAAGATCATCAACATCCATCACTCGTTCCTGCCCGGCTTCAAGGGTGCCAGCCCCTACCAGCAGGCCCACGCTCGCGGAGTCAAGCTCATTGGCGCGACGGCACATTTTGTGACGAGCGACCTCGACGAGGGCCCGATCATCGAACAAAATGTGGTGCGCGTCGACCATTCGCGCAGCGCCGCCGAGCTCGTCGCGATTGGCCAGGACGAGGAGTCGCGCACCCTCACTCAGGCCGTCAAATGGTTTGCCGAGCACCGGGTGCTCCTCGACGGGGCGCGGACGATTATTTTCAAATAACTCGGGATGCAGTGGACGCTCTCGCGCCGCCGATCGTTGGCGGGCCCTGCTCGGTTACTGCCCGATCCCTTAAACTAGGAGCCGTGACCAGCACCCTCTTCCACTCCGCGCGCAAACTCGACGCGCACGGCGAGGTCGACGACTTCTGGATGCTCGTCATTGGCACCACGATCACCGCTACAGGCAACGGCCATGAGCGTCCGGACGCTGCGGCGCAGGTCGACGTGGGCG
>JANXTJ010000166.1 GCA_025352485.1 Salinibacterium sp. | reverse complement strand
GCGCTGGTGAAGCCGTAGGGCGGTCGATAGAACGGCGCTGGATTGACGCCGTACATGTTCTGGATGAACTTTTCGTTGCGTTGCAACTGGTCGATGATCCCAACGCGCGAGAGCTTGGTCAGATCGGCGTGGTCAAACGTGTGATTGCCGAGTTGCACCTGGCCAGACTCGACGAGCGGGCGTAACGCGGGAGCGTTGTCAGTCCAGGACGGAAACTTTCCGTTAAGGAAGAACGTCAGGCGGATGCCGCTTAGTTTTGCGATCTGCGCGTAGGCGGCGACCACCTCGGTGTCCGAGCCGTCGTCGACCGTCCATGCCATCACGTTGCCGTCGGCCACCGGCAACCCATAGATGGCTCCGCCGGGGATCCGCACCTTATTCAGGACGGGCGTTGGCAATGGTGTCGGCGTGGCGGTGGCAGTGGCGGTGGCAGTGCGAGTGGGGATGGGGCTCGGGGACGGGCTGCCGCCACCGGCAGTCGGCTGCGGAGTCACGGAGTCAAGATGGCCGGGGATGCCGTGCTCGGCGCAGGCGGTCAGCGAAAGGACGGCCCCCGCTGCGATAGCGGTCAGAAGCATGCGCCGGTCCATGTTGGAAAACTACCGCAGTTGGCCGTGTGCCATTCCCGTGGTGGTGAGCTGCCCTCAGCCGCTCTCAGGCACAGCCGAGATCGACCCGGAAGAGATCGCGGGCGCGTCGATCTCGACCGTCATCTTCCTGCTCTCGCGTCGCGGATCGAGCTGCACCAGAACGAGGGCGGCCAGATCTTCGAGACTGGCCAGCTCGGCCTCGATGCCCTCGCGCCGCAACGGGACCCCAATGAAGAACAGGAGCGCGACAGTCCCGTTGAGCAGGGTGCTCGATCCGAGCGGTCATACCCAGTACGGCGTCCTCGACGATAACGGTCTTCCGGGGGAGGGGCCCCGCTGCGCCACGGGTTACTCCCTCGGGCGGCTCGGCGAGAGCAGCGGAACGTCGACATCCTTGTGTCTCGCGCTCTCGGCGATCACGATTTGGCGAAGGGAGGCGACCAGATCGTGGGGCTGCGGGCGTTTGTTCGGACGGTGACCCGTCTCGGGGCTGAGGTACGCTGCCGTTCCCGTGCACCTACTTGAGCGCCTCGGCGAGCTCGGACTCCCGCCGTCTGGTATTGAGCGCGGTCGAGCCAGCTCAAGTGCGGCCGAGGGGAGGACGCGGCTCACGCCCCGTCCGACCCCTGCTGGAAAGGTTCCCGTTACCAATTCGTTGCCAAAAGTCGACAGATCACAGCGCCTCGGGTACCCTCGAAAAGAACTGGGCTAGCTTCCGCGTGGGAAATTGCCCGCAAGCACCCAGTTGAATTCGCCCGGAGGTTCCCGCCGTGTCCGATGAGCAGTCGCCAGATTCGCTGGCAGAGCTCTTCCTGAACCGCGCCGACACTGGTTCAGTGCACGGCCCATTGGTTCCCGCCCAGCCCCAATTTGCTTCTCGTCGAGCGATGAGAGAAGCGACGACGGGAGGCCGAAAATCCAGATCCCGCCGCGCCGCCGCGCCGCAGCCCGGCACGCTCAGCACCCATGGCAGGCTCAGCAAACGTGACCAGATGGCCATTCGCACGGGTGCCGCGACTCCGAGAATTTCGGGGGCGGCAGACTCGTCACCGCGCGCACAGCGTGGCGGTCGCACGCGCCAGAATCCGCTCAAGGTGTTGTTCGTGCTGCTCGTCATTTCGGGATTCGTCGGTGGAATCGCCCTGCCGGCGGTTGCCTCTTCCGCCAACACCCTGCAGGCCGGTTCAACGGCCATCACCAAGGGCGGCCAGTCCGTCACGGTCAGCGCGAGCATCGAAACCTCGACGCTCAGCCGCGACACCGTCTCTGCGACCAGCGAGGCGGAGCTTCGCACCGAACAGATAAATTCCCAGTACCTTGCGGATGTCTCGAGGGTCCGCCAGCCCGGCGACGACTATCCGTGGCGCAACGCCGGCTACTCGCTCTCACCTCTCGGCTACAACTATCGCCAATGCGTGGACTTCGTCGCGTGGCGTCTTAATCGCGACCAGGGAGTCACCTCGGCGCCGTGGAAGTGGGTTTGGGCCAACCTCACGCCAAACGGTGGCAGCGCATCGGAGTGGGAACGGGCGTGGATCGCCCATGGCTGGGTCACCAGCGCGACTCCCGTTGTCGGTTCCGTGGCCTGGTTTGTGGGGAACCACGTGGCCTACGTGCACGCTATTGACGGCGTGAACGTCGTGATCGAGGAATACAATGGCTCCTCCAGTCGCTCGTATGCAATGCGCACGATTCCGATCTCTGCCGTCGGGCGCTTCCTTTACCCGCCGAGCTAGCTGGCGAGGAGTCAGTCGGTTCCGAGCTCGTTGGTTGTGGGCGTCGGGCCCCGTGCGGCGAATCGGGTCGGGCGAAACCCCGCGGGCGTCCCGCAAATTGCGGCGATCTGGCTTTAAAGTTGCCCCGTGTGGCGTGTCAATAATCCTGTGAATGAATCCTTCGAAGATGATGCGGCGCTCGACGCCCCACGACAGGCAACTCTGCCGCAGGCGCTCAGTCTCGGGGACCCAACAGTGAGGGCGGTGAATGTGGCTGAGCCAACGTGGGCGGCGTGGCGCGACGAGCTGGTGACCGCTGGTGGCCGCTCGCCGCTGCTCCACTTCGTCGATAGCACACGCACGCGAATCGAACTCAGCGCCACTCATCCCGGCGGCCTTGCGCAGTTCATTACGGGCAAGACGACCCTGCTGTCCAACCTCATCCGCGATGAGGTCGCACTTCGGGTCGCGAAGGTCGCCGCTGGCGCAATCGCCGCGAAGGGACTCGAGCTTGCGACCGCGCGCGGAATCGACTCGGTCGCGCTGAGCATCGGAATGGTCGAGTGGCAGCACGACGACGTCGAATACCGTGCCCCGCTCCTGCTCCGCCCACTGGCCATCCGCAGGGCGGGTCGTGATTTCGAACTCAAGCTTCGCGGTGAGGCCGTGCTGAACCCCCAGTTGCAGCGTTCGCTGCTCGAGCAGTTCGAGCTCGATCTCGACGAGCGCGCATTCGTCGCACTCACCGATGAAGACGGCACCTTTAAACCCAACCCGGTCATCGATCGCCTTCGGGGGCTGACCAGCCACCTCGAGCGATTCACCGTAAGCCCGCGCCTTGTCGTCTCATCGTTCGCCGAGGTCGCGACAGCGATGGTGGCCGATGCGACAGATCTCGAGAATCCGGTGCTGGATGCCATCGCTGGCAACCCGACCGCCCGCTGGACCATCGAGGAGAGCTACTCGCCCGTCGCGGCCATCAGCTCGGACACCCGACCGCCGCAATCAGACACCCTGTTACTTGACGCCGATGCCGAGCAGGAGAACGTGGTCGCACAGATTGCCGCGGGCAACTCGGTCGTCGTGAAGACCCTGCCGGGCACGGGCGGCACTCAGACCATCGTCAATGCGATCGGTAACCTAGTAAGCCAGAACAAGCGAGTTTTGGTCGTCAGCGCCCGCCGCTCGTCGCTGCAGGGCATCACCCAGCGGCTTGTCGAAGTCGGCCTTCCGGGTCTGGCTGTTTCTCCCGCCACCCTTCGGCGCGACATCGTGCGCTCCATCTCTCGAATCGAGAAAGCAAGGAAACCGCTGATCAGCGACGTGGATGACGCGCTCATTCGCCTGCGCAAGGTCCTGCTGGACTACCGCGGGGCGCTGTCTCGTCCCGATGGGGTACTCGGTGTCAGCGTGCTGGACTGCGTCACCGAGCTGAGTCGGCTCTCGCTGCTGCCCGTGCCCCCGAAGACGACGGCGCGACTGAGCCGCGCGACGGTTGAGGCCCTGACCGTTGATCGGCACCGGGCATCCGAAACCATGGTGACGGCCGCGGCCCTCGGGGAGTTCCGCTATGGGCCCG
>JANXTJ010000157.1 GCA_025352485.1 Salinibacterium sp. | reverse complement strand
GATCGCGGCCTCGGTGAGCCCCTCACCGAGATCAGGAAGCATAAATTGTTGTGCCACGGTTGTTCACCACTCCCAGGTATCGAGGGCGGCCAGAATGCGCTCGGCCGTGGGGAGGTAGAACTCTTCGAGCTTGGGGGAGGGGTACGGGATGTCGAATCCGGCGATCCGCAGGACCGGCGCGGAGAGGTAGTAAAAGTGTCGTTCGCTGATGCGAGCCGCGACTTCTGCCCCGTAGCCGCCAAATTGGGCGGCCTCGTGCACGACCGCGGCGCGCGATGTCTTGCGCACAGACGCGCCCACCGTCTCATCGTCGAAGGGTGAGAGGCTGCGCAGGTCGATGACCTCGATCGAGATGCCTTCGGTGGCGCCCAGATCGGCGGCCTGCAGAGCGGTCTTGACGGTGGGACCGTAGGCAAGCAGCGACACATCGGTGCCCTCACGAATCACCTGAGCCTTCAGCATCGAGGCGGTCGACGTGGGTAGCGTGAGCGATTCTTTGGCCCAGTAACGGCTCTTCGGTTCCAGGAAGATAACGGGGTCGTCGCTCTCGATAGCCTCGCGCAGCATGGAGTAGGCATCCGCCGGGTTGGAGGGCGTGACCACCGTGAGGCCGGGGGTGTGCGTCCAGTACACCTCAGACGAATCGGAGTGGTGCTCGACACCACCGATGCCCCCTGCGTAGGGAATGCGGATGACGATCGGTAGCGTTACCCTGCCCCGCGTGCGGTTGGCCATCTTCGCCAGATGCGAGGTGATCTGCTCGAATGCCGGGTAACTAAATGCGTCGAACTGCATCTCGATCACGGGGCGAAGTCCATACATGGCCATCCCGATCGCGGTTCCCACAATTCCGGACTCGGCCAGCGGAGAATCCCACACTCGCGACTCGCCGAATTCGGCACTCAACGAATCGGTGACCCGGAAGACCCCACCGAGCGGCCCGACGTCCTCGCCGAAAACTACGACGTTCGGGTCGACGGCAAGAGCATCCCGCAGCGCGGCGTTGAGAGCCGCGGCGATGCTGACCGAGGTGGCTGCGGTTGCCGCGGTGGCTGCGGTCGATGGGGGGCTGAGCCGGTGCTCGAGAAGGGTCATGACGCCACGACCGCGTCGGTCTCGGCGAGCTCGCGTGCGAGAAATTCCCGCTGCTCCAGAAGCGCGGGCCGCGGGGTTTGGTAGACATGATCGAAGAGCTCAAGCGGGTCGATCACCGGGTCGGCATTCATCGCATCCCGCGTGGCCGCAGCGAGAACCTCGGCTCGCTCGGCGATGTCTGCCCGAACAGTCTCGGTGAGGGCACCGCTGCCGACCAGATATTTTTCGATGCGATCGAGCGGGTCGAGGCGACGCCAGCGGGCCTCATCCTCAGTGCTGCGGTAGCGCGTGGGATCGTCGGAATTGGTGTGCGCCTCCATGCGGTAGGTCAGGCCCTCAATAATGGTCGGTCCGTTCCCGGCACGCGCGAATTCGACAGCAGATGACACGACCGCAAACATGGCAGCGACATCGTTGCCGTCGACAAAATAGCCGGGCATTCCGTAGCCGATGGCGCGATCTGCGAGCGTGCGGGCGTTCGATTGCTTGTCAAACGGAACGCTGATGGCCCACTGGTTATTTTGGATGAGGAAGACGACCGGGGAGTGCCAGACGGACGCGAAGTTGAATGCCTCGTGCGCATCACCCTCACTCGTCGCCCCGTCGCCGAGCAGCGCGAGAGCGACGGTATCGTCGCCGCGGAGACGGGCGGCCGCCGCCAGGCCGACGGCGTGCAGCGCTTGGGTGGCAAGGGGGGTGGACTGGGGCGAAACTCGGTGTTCATGCGGGTCAAAGCCGGCGTGCCAGTCACCACGAAAAAACGACAGGATCTCGAGCGGGAAAACGCCCCGCGAGAGCAGCGCGATGGTGTCTCGGTAGGTCGGAAACAGCCAATCCTGTGGGCGCAGGGCAGCGACAGCCGAGATCTCGCACGCCTCCTGACCCAGAGCTGAGGGGTAGGTCGCCAACCGGCCCTGGCGCGTGAGTGCCGTCACCTGGGCGTCGAACCGTCGAGCCAGCACCATCTGGCGATAGAGGCCGATGAGCGTCTCGGGCGAGGGCAGTGCGAATCCGGCGGCTCGTTGTCCGTCGATCGCCACGCCGTCTTCATCGATCAGGCGAATGGGCAGTTGAGTGGGCACAACCGGGGTGCGCAACGCCGTAGCTTCATCGCTCATGTCCCAAGAATTTCGACACCCTCCCCGTCAGGCAACAGGGGAGCGGGACGACGAAGCAGTTGGCTCAGCGAAGCAAGAATCCGTGACATCTGTATGGCGGTATTGGCGCAGGAGAGCCAATTGTCGCGCTGAATTGGACTGGCTTTGCCCCTCAGCGCTTGGTCACCGCCGCGGGTCGCCGGCTGGCCTTGCGCGGCAGCATGGTGTTCGCTTCCTCGAGTGACATCCCGTTCGTTTCGGGGATGAAGCGCACCACGAACAGCAACGACAGCAGCGCGAACGTGGCGTAAAGCCCATAGGTGAAGACAAGCGAGAGCGCGGCGAGCGGGGGAAACGAGACGGTGACGAGAAAATTGGCGATCCATTGCGCCGCCGCCGCGACCCCGAGAGCGCGCGCCCGGATTCGAGTGGGGAAGATTTCACCAAGTAGCACCCAGACGACCGGCCCCCATGAGGCGCCGAAACTGACGACGAAGAGGTTGGCGGCAACCAGCGCCACCGGCCCCCACGCTCCCGGAAGGCTCGGCGTCGTCCCGACGAAATGCGCCTGACTGAAGGAAAGAGCCATCACCGCCAGCGAGAGGGTCATCCCGGTGGAACCGGCAATCAGGATGGGTCGGCGCCCGATCCGATCCACGAGCGCGATGGCCACGAAGGTGACGGCGATGTTGGTGATTGCGGTGATCAACGAGATCGTGAAGGAGTCTTGCTGCCGAAATCCGACCGCCTGCCAGAGGGTTGTCGAGTAGTAGAAGATCACGTTAATCCCGACGAACTGCTGGAATATCGACAGGATGATCCCGATCCAGACGATGCCCTTGAGACCGAAGCGATTGCCACGCAACGCCCCCTTGCCCGAGCCGAGCTCATCGGTGCGGATTGCCGCGCGCATGTCACGGATGGCGCGCTCGACATCCTCACCCGGCCAGATCCGCGAGAACAGTTTTCGAACGTCGTCGTCGCGATCTTTCAGAATGAGGAACCGTGGCGATTCCGGGAGCAGGAAGGCCACAACGCCGTAGACGATGGCGGGCACGGCACCGGCCAGGAACATCCATCGCCAGGCTTCCAGCCCGAGCCAGAACGGTGCGCTGTCGCTGCCCGCCGCACGCGCGAACAGGGTGTCAGAGAGGAGGGCCGCGAAAATTCCCAGGGTGATGGCGAGCTGCTGAAGCGAGCCGAGCCTGCCGCGCAGTTGCCGCGGAGAGATTTCGGCGATGTACGCCGGGGCGATGACCGAGGCGATTCCAATGCCCAAGCCGCCGACCAGGCGAAAC
>JANXTJ010000144.1 GCA_025352485.1 Salinibacterium sp. | reverse complement strand
CTCGACGACCCCAAGATTTGGCCCGAGGTGTCCCCCGGTCTTGGAGACTTCGCGCACCAGAAATTCGCGAACCTCTGCGGCGAGTTCGACCAGCTGCTCCGGGGAGAGGCTGTCGAGATCCCGCGGGCCGTGAATGCCCTCTAGCAACGTCATGATTCGACTCTAATGCGCCCAGACGGGATCACCGGGGTGGTTGCGCCCGGGCCGTTTCGTGGTCACCAAAACGCAGGAGATTGTCGCCGAATGCGCGTTCAAGGGCACGCAATGCGTCACTGGTGAACAATTTCCTGCGTTTTCGGTCTGGAGGGCGCGGCCGCCGGGATGCGCGGTGCGGGGCAGGCGGCGAAGCCGTCCCCGCACCCGGTACCGCTAGACCAGCGAGCGCAGCACGTACTGCAGGATTCCACCGTTGCGGTAGTAGTCGGCTTCGCCGGGCGTGTCGATGCGCACGACGGCGTCGAATTCCACGGTCGCTTTTCCGGCAGCCGAATGCGCGCTCGGGGTGGCAGTGACGTGGACCGTCTTGGGCGTGTTGCCGTTGTTGAGCTCCGTGATGCCGGAGATAGAGACAACCTCGGTGCCATCAAGGCCCAGGCTGCCTGCGGTCATCCCGACCGGGAACTGCAGCGGGATCACACCCATTCCGATCAGGTTCGAGCGATGGATGCGCTCGAACGTCTCGGCGATGACGGCCGTGACGCCCAGCAGTGAGGTGCCTTTTGCCGCCCAGTCACGGCTGGATCCCGAACCGTATTCCTTGCCGGCGAAGATCACCAGCGGGGTGCCAACGGCCTGGTAGTTCTGCGACGCGTCGTAGATGTAGGCCTGCGGGGCATCCGGCTGGCTGAAGTCGCGGGTGAATCCGCCCTCGACGCCATTTCCGTCGTTGAAACCGGCGAGAAGCTGGTTGCGCAACCGGATGTTCGCGAAGGTGCCGCGGATCATCACCTCGTGGTTGCCGCGGCGCGAGCCATACGAGTTGAAGTTCAGGCGGTCGACGCCGTGCTCCTGGAGGTACTGACCGGCGGGGCTCTCCGCCTTGATCGACCCGGCGGGGCTGATGTGGTCGGTCGTGACCGAGTCGCCGAGTTTGGCGAGCACGCGCGCGCCGGCAATATCGACCACGGGAGACGTCTCAATGGTCATGCCGTCGAAGTACGGGGGCTTGCGGACGTACGTGGATGTCGCATCCCATTCGAATACCTCGCTGTCGGGGGTGGGCAGCGAACGCCAGCGCTCGTCGCCGTCGAACACCTCGCCGTACTCCTTGATAAACATCGCGGTATCGATCGAGGTCTCGATGGTGCGCTGCACCTCGGCAGAGTCGGGCCAGATGTCCTTCAGGTAGACCTCCTGGCCGTCGCTGCCGGTGCCCAGCGAGTCTTTCTCGAAGTCGAAGTTCATCGAGCCGGCGAGGGCATAAGCGATGACCAGCGGCGGGCTCGCCAGGTAGTTCATCTTCACGTCAGGGCTGATGCGACCCTCGAAGTTTCGGTTACCGGACAGCACGGCCGTGACCGCGAGGTCGTTGGCGTTGATGGCGGCGGTGACCTCGTCGATGAGCGGGCCAGTGTTACCGATACACACCGTGCAGCCATAGCCCACCGTGTAGAAGCCGAGGGCCTCGAGGTCGGCGGTGAGGCCGGCCTTCGCGTAGTAATCGGTGACCACCTTTGAGCCGGGAGCCAGCGTGGTTTTGACCCACGGCTTCGACGTGAGGCCCTTCCGCACGGCATTGCGGGCCAACAGCCCTGCCGCAAGCATGACGCTCGGGTTGGAGGTGTTCGTGCACGAGGTGATGGCGGCGACGGCGACGGCACCATGGTCGAGCGTGTAGGACGTGCCGTCCTGAAGGGTCACCTGCACGGGCTTGGAAACGCTGGCCGGCGCGTGGCTGACGTGGCTGTGCGACAGCTCGTGGGCGCGATCCTCATCCTGCGCGGTGAAACCGACAGGGTCGGATGCCGGGAAGGTGCCCTCGACGGCCGCGTCGATCCTGGACAGGTCTTGGCTGGCGTAGTCGTTGAGGTCGAGCTCGAATTGGGCCTTCGCGTTGGAGAGTTCGACGCGGTCCTGTGGACGCTTCGGCCCGGCGATCGAGGGCACAACAGTGGCGAGGTCGAGCTCGAGATATTCGCTGAACACGGGCTCGGCATCCGGGTCGTGCCAGAGCTTCTGCAGCTTAGAGTAAGCCTCAACGAGGGCCACCTGCTCGTCACTTCTGCCCGTCAGTCGCAGGTAGTCGAGGGTGACGTCGTCGATCGGGAACATCGCAGCAGTCGAGCCGAATTCGGGGCTCATGTTGCCGATGGTGGCGCGGTTGGCCAGTGGCACCGCCGCGACGCCGGCGCCGTAGAACTCCACGAATTTGCCGACGACGCCGTGCTTGCGCAGCATCTGGGTGATCGTCAGCACGACATCGGTGGCCGTCACGCCGGTCGGGATAGCCCCGGCCAGCTTGAACCCGACGACCTTGGGGATCAACATCGAGACCGGCTGGCCGAGCATCGCCGCTTCGGCCTCGATACCGCCGACGCCCCAACCGAGCACGCCAAGGCCATTGACCATGGTGGTGTGCGAATCGGTTCCGACGCAGGTGTCCGGATAGGCGCGCAAGACGCCGTCGACGGTGCGGGTGAAGGTGACCCTAGCCAGGTACTCGATGTTGACCTGGTGCACGATGCCGGTGCCCGGCGGGACAACTTTGAAGTCATCGAAGGCCGTCTGCCCCCAGCGCAAGAACTGGTAGCGCTCACCATTGCGTTCGTATTCGATCTCGACGTTGCGCTCGAGGGCGTTCTCGCTGCCGAACAGGTCGGCAATGACCGAGTGGTCGATCACCAGCTCGGCCGGGGCGAGCGGGTTGATCTTCTTTGCGTCGCCGCCGAGAGCGGTCATCGCCTCGCGCATCGTGGCGAGGTCGACGATGCAAGGAACTCCGGTGAAATCCTGCATGACGACGCGGGCAGGGGTGAATTGGATCTCGGTATCCGGTTCGGCCGAGGGCACCCAGGAGCCGAGAGCCTCGATCTGCGATCGGGTGACGTTGGCCCCGTCTTCGGTGCGCAACAGGTTTTCCAGCAGCACCTTGAGGCTGAAGGGTAGGTTCTCGTGGCCCGCCACCGTGTCGATGCGGAAGACCTCGTAGTCGGTGGATCCGACGTTGAGAACATCCTTCGAACCGAAGCTATTGACTGCTGACATGTTGTCTCCCTTGCTGACCGCTCGAGTTCATCCTCGCCGCCAGTGATTTGCGCTGCCAGCAAGGTAAGCCTAAGACCGCGCGCAACCGGTCGCCCCGGGATGCCGCATCCAAAAGTATCTTGATATCAAGACACTTTACTACTCGCGATCGTAAATCAGTCCGCGCACGCGCGCCATCCGGTAGACCGCCTCGATTGCTACGGCCCCCACACAGCCGGCAAGAATTCCCACGGCCAGCGGCGCACCCATCATCAGGTGCATGGCAAAAAAATCCCGACCCACGGCGAGAGTCGTGGCGAGCACGAAGAGCGTGATCATCGACGCCAGCAACAACGCGCGCCAGCGATCCAGCGGGCGCGACAGCACGCACAGAATCCAGAAGGCGACAATCCACAGGGTCACCGTCGTGATCGACCGCGCCTCGTCGAGCGGCACGATGCCGCGCACAATCGCGTGGCTGATGAACGTGGTCAACGCCGCAACAATCCCGGTGGGCACCGCGTAGCGCACCAGCCGACCCAAGATGCCCGGATGGTAGATCCGCCGGTTCGGCGCGAGCGCAAGCAGGAAGGCAGGGATGCCGATGGTCAACGTGGAGACGAGCGTGAGCTGGCGCGGCAGGAACGGGAATCGCCACAGCAACAACGCGAAGAGCACCGCGAAGATTATTCCGTAAACGGTCTTGGCGAGAAACAGATTCGCCACCCGTTCCACGTTGGCAATGACGCGCCTGCCATAGCCCAGCACGGCCGGCAGTCGACCGAACTCGTTATCGAGGAGCACCAGGCGCGCCACCGCCCTGGATGCGCTCGTGCCAGACCCCATCGCGATGCCGAGGTCCGCATCCTTGATCGCCATCGCGTCGTTGACGCCGTCACCGGTCATTCCGACGACGTGACCTTCCTCCTGCAACAGCCGCACGATCGCGCGCTTTTGGTCGGGGCTCACTCGGCCGAAAATGTTGTTGTCGACCAACGCCGCTCGGATTTCCGCGTCATCGCGAAGACCGCGGGCATCGATGGACGTCGTTCCGACCCCGAGCCCCGTGGCCAGCGCCGCGACGGTGGCCGGGTTATCCCCCGAGATGATGACGCAGCGCACGCCCTGCTCCGCGAAAAAGGCCAGGGTTGCTGCCGCATCGGGGCGCACCTGTTCGCCGAACAGCAGAATGGCGACGGGATCGAGGTCGAGCCGGTCCGGTTCGAGATCCACCGGTGCCGGCAGGTCGCCCTTAACACGGGTCAACGCCAGGGTGCGATGCCCTTCGGCGGCGAAGCGCGCCGCCTGCCCCGCCAGCTCGGGATGCCCCGCCAAAAGCCGCTCAGGCGCACCCAGCAGCCATGCGCTGCGCACGCCGTCGAGCTCAAGCTCCAGCGCGCTACAGGCCCGGGAGCTCGCGAACGGCACGCGAGACAGCACCTCGCCGCCGACCAGCGGAAAGGCTTCAGCGAGGGCGCCGGCCGTGGCGTTTGCCGCGTCATCCCTGCCGAAGTGGGCTAGGGCCGCGGCCCTAGCGGGATTCTCGGTGACCACCTCGACCCGCAGAAACGACACGTCGCCGCTGGTGAGGGTTCCGGTCTTGTCGAGACACAGCACGTCAACGCGCGCGAGGGTTTCGACGGCCCCGAGCTCTTGAATGAGCACCCGCTGTTGGGCGAGCCGGATCGCGGCCACCCCGAAGGCGAGGCTAATCAGCAGCACCAACCCCTCCGGAATCATCGAAACGACGCTCGCCACAATTCCGAGAACGGCGGGGCGCCACTGCTGAGCCAAATCGGCGCCGTGGGCGATAACCGTGCTTCCGATCACGATCAGCACGATCGGCCCGAGGATCCACGAGATGAAGATCAGGATGCGGTTGGTCGCAGACCGAAGCTCCGAGTGTGCCAGCGAGTGCCGCCGGATCTGCGCCGTCAGCCGATTCGCGTATGACGCGGCGCCGACCGCCGTCACCTCGACGTGTGCGCTGCCGCTGGCCACCAGCGCGCCGGAAAGCACGACATCGCCCGCCACCCGGCTCACTGGTTCTGACTCCCCCGTCAGCAGCGATTCATTCACGGTGAGGTCGACGGCGTCGAGAACCGTGGCATCTGCCACGATCTGGTCACCCGCGCGCAGCACGACAATGTCGCCCAGCACCACCTGGGCAGGGTTCAGGATGACCGTATGGACGGTGCCGTCGGGGTCGGCTCGACGCACGGCGACCACCGGTGCCGCCAGCAGGGCGAGACGGTCGAGGGCGAGCTTCGCGCGCAATTCCTGCACGATGCCAATCGCCGAATTAACGACCACAATGCCGTAAAAGAGCCCGTCGCGCAGGTCGCCGAGCACGAGGATAGCGATGAAACAGACCGTGAGGATGGCATTGAAGAGGGTAAAAACGTTGTCTCTGATGATGTGCCAGAGCGGGCGCGACGTCGTCCTCTTCGTGGCGTTACTGTCGCCCCGCCCGACGCGCTCGGCGACCTCAGTCTGGCTCAGGCCGCGCATGAACCGTTTTTACCAGCAACCAGGTAACCCAGAGCGTCCCGGCGTAAAACGGCACGCCCAGCACCAGCTTCAGTGCCCCCAACGCCTGGGTGGCGCCGGCGAAATAGAGCGGCAACTCGACGGCAAGTCGTAGGCCGAAGAGCGCGATCCAGAGCAGGGTGCCGATCGTCGCGACCCGAAACTTGGCGCGGTTGGCGCGCCACGACGAGCCCTCGCTGGTGATGAGCGAGGTGATGACGCCGATCAGCGGCCAGCGCACCACGAGGCTGACCAGCAGTGCAATGAGAAAGGCGCCGTTGACGAGAAAGCCGAGCAGGAAGTTGTCTCGCGCGTTACCGGTAACCAGCGCCACTCCGGCCGAGAGGGCGATGCCGAGAACACCGACCAACGCCGAGGCGTACGGCTGTTTCACGACCACCCGAGCGACGACGAAAATTACCGCGATGGCGATGGGAATAAGAACGGACGGCAGCAACAGGCCGGTGATCGTGTAGACCAGAACGAAGGCGAATCCCGGCAGGATCGATTCGACAAGCCCGCGCACGCCGCCCATCGCCCGCAACAGGGCCGCTGTTGTCGGCGTCTCACCCGGCGTTACCCGGCCGAGACCGGAACGGCGCGCCGCCGCCGCGAAGGTGTTCGCGAGGGAGGGGTCGTCGAGAGGGCCGGTCGAGGGGTCTGGCCCAGTCATTCGGGCGTACCGGTCGCCGGCATGTGCAGCGGGATGAGGTCGCGCGGCGGCATTGGGGTAGTGCCGCGCACGACAACGATGGAACGATAGAGGTCCTCGATCTTTGCCGCGGCTTCCGGGTCGGTCGCGCCCGCACCGGCGATGACGCCGCGCAGAAACCAACGCGGCCCGTCCACGCCGATGAATCGAGCGAGTCTGGTGGTACCGGCCTCCCCTGCCGCCACCGGAATTTCGGCGAGCACCTCGGGGCCGAATGGGCCGTCTGACACGCGGGTGGTGCCGCCCTGGCTGTGGATCTGCTCGATGATCTGTTCACGAATCTCGTGCCAAAGGCCGCTGCCGCGCGGGGCTGCGAACGGCTGCACCTGAAGGGTTGATCCGGCGTAGTCAAGGCCGACCGCCACGACCCGCTTGCTGCCCTCTTCGACCTCAAGCCTCAGATTCAGGTCGGTGCGCGGCAAGACCTTGATGCCCCCGAGGTCGACGTACGGGCGCACGGCATTGGCCTCCCCCTCATCCAATGGCCCCTCGGTGGCCCGGTCGTCCGGGGCAGACTTGGGGTGCCCCGACGATGCTGCGGACAGCTCTGATTGACCGATTTCGTCGTCGCTCACGGTGTGACTCCTGTTCCTGTGTTGCCTGATATTTCCGATGCGCGCAGCCCGGTCGAGCCGAAGCCGCCCTCGCCGCGATGGCTTCCGGGAAGCCTCTGCACCGGCACGAAGATGGCCCGCGACACGGGCATGATGATGAGCTGGGCGATCCGATCCCCCACCTCGATGGTGAACGGATGCTCGGCATCGGTGTTCAGCATCGTCACGCGAATCTCGCCACGGTAACCGGCATCCACCGTTCCCGGGCTGTTCACAATGGTGATGCCGTGCTTCGCCGCAAGACCGCTGCGCGGAACCACGAAAGCGACATAGCCGTCGGGCAAAGCGATGGTGACGCCTGTCGACACCGTCGCGCGGGAACCGGGTGGCAGAAGCACGGTTTCGGCGGCAGTGAGGTCGGCTCCCGCGTCGCCGGGGTGCGCGTACTCGGGGATCGACCCTGAGGCGATGAGTACGTCAACGTTGTCTGCCACGTCACGAGGGTAGTGCAGGTGTCTAATAGACGGGTGACTATCTATCGCGAGCGACTCTGGCCCACCCCCTGGCTGTTCCTCAGCACGGCGCTGGTGATCCCGGCGAGCCTGCTCGTCTTTCTGCCGATTAACCAGACCGTGGGCGTCATCGTCGCGATCGCGCTCTATCTGGGATGCGTCGGCCTGCTGCTGCTCGGATCTCCCGCCGTCGCGGTGACCGAGACCCAATTCGTCGCCGGCAAAGCGAGGCTGCCGATCGCGATCGTTGGGACCGTCGCCGGATTCTCCGGTCTAGATGCCCGTGCCGAACGCGGCACGCGCCTGGACGCTCGTGCGTGGTTGCTGATCCGCGGCTGGGTCGACCCGATCGTCCGGGTCGACGTCATGGACGCCGACGACCCGACGCCGTATTGGATCGTCTCTACGCGGCATCCCGAAGCGATTATCGATGCCGTGGCGAAGGCGAAGGCCGCCGCCACGGCACGCGCTTAGGCCGAGCACTCCAAGCAGATCGAGCCGAGCTTGGTCTCGTGATCGATCTGGGAGCGGTGCTTGACAAGGAAGCAGTTCACGCAGGTAAATTCGTCGGCCTGGGGCGGAAGAACCACGACATCGAGGTCGAGTTCTGAGAGATCTGCTCCGGCCAGTTCGAAGCTGCCGGGGTTGTCGGCGTCATCGACGTCGACGGACCCGGACATCTTGTCGGGGACGCGCTCTTTGAGGGCCTCGATCGACTCCGTGTCATCGTCGGTCTTGCGAGGTGCGTCGTAATCGGTTGCCATGCCCATCCAGTTTCTGTCAGCGTCAGGTAAATATATTTCGAGCTGTATTTCGGATCAAAGATCGAAATCGGCGGGCACAGTTTGCATCATCCTCAAAGAAATAGCAAACCGCGCTGTCGCCGCCGCGAAGGTGCTCCCCGTGCAACTTGCGGCACGCCCGTTCTATTCCCCGGAATCCGGCCGTGGTCGTGCAATCCTGTAGCCAAATTGAGATGGCTGGAGGGTGTTCAGCATGCAAGACCTGCGAGTAATCGGAGTGGAAAATGGGGCGCTTCTTGTCGCCTCCGAGGATGGAACGCGTTTTCGCATCCCCATTGACGAGGTGTTGCAGTCCAAACTGCGTCAGAGCGTGCCCGACCCGGGCGTGGGCCGAAAGCTCGCGCCCCGCGAAATTCAGACCCACATTCGTTCGGGGATGTCAGCACAAGACGTGGCGGCCATCACCGGGGTGCCGCTGGAGTACATCCAGCGCTTTGAGGGCCCTGTGCTGGCCGAGCGGGAGTTCGTCGTGCAGTCGGCGCTAGGCGTCTCAGTTCACACCGCCGGCGACACCGACCCGATGCGTCAGGGGAAGACCTTTGGCACCGCAATTCGCGAGCGCCTGCACGACCTCGGCGGCATCAATGAGCGCTGGGCGAGCTGGAAGGATGCCGCCACCGGCTGGGTCGTGAAGCTGTCTTTCACCGCGAACCAGATCGAACACGATGCCCGGTGGGGCTTCGATCCCAAGAAGCAGGCGCTCTCCCCGATGAACAACGAGGCGATCACGCTCTCCCAGCAGGGGGATGCCGCGGGCGCCCTGATGCCGCGGCTGCGTGCGGTCTCCATCGCAGAAGCGCGGCAAGAGGGTTCGCGATTCGACAGCGGCGCCTTTGCCCTCGATAGCGCCGAGATCCAGCCCGAACCGGACGCCGGACCGCCGCAGATCCCCCGCGCTCCGGTTGAGGATGGCGCTGGCGCGCACGGAAACCAGACGGCAGACCTGCTAGACGCGCTCCGCCGCCGCCGCGGCGAGCGTGAGGCTGCAAGCTTCGATGACGAGCTCGACGCGCGGCCTCCGCAACCGACGGCCGGCGCCATGCGGATCGCCGAGCTCGACATCGCGACAGACAGCCTTCCCGCCGAGGACCCGATGCGCAGCACCCAGCCGCAGCCCATCGGGCGCGGCTCCCGGCGGGGCAGGGTGGCTATGCCCAGTTGGGACGAGATAGTTTTCGGCGCACGGCCCGACGACGACTTGGCCTAGCCTCCGAGCCAGTTAGCGCGTCGTAGGGCCACCGCGGTCAACGGAACCATCGCGATCGGTGCCTATTCTGCCGGTCTGGCCCGCTGGTTTACCCCGCGAAAGCGCCGAAGCGCAGCAGTGGCACGCGCAGCTCCGACTGCGACCATGAGCCGTGTTGACCGATCATCGACTCGCCATGGGTTCCGGCGCGCGAGTCGTAATAGGCGATGCTTTTGCGGGCTGCCACCAACAGGTCGCCAATGCGTGGCACGACGTCGGGGCGCAACGGGCCGAACCAGTCGGCGGCGATCGCCTCGTCGCGGGTCACCACCCACGAGCGTTCCGACTCGGATGTGCGCCACGCCTGCACGAGGCGATCGCGCTGCGCGGGGCTCGCGTCTGGGTCGAAGTGCAGGTGCAGACAGCGCGGCTCCCCCGCCACAAAACGCACCCCGGTGACAAGCGCAGGATCGGTATTGAAGTGGATGTGCCCGTGCTTGGGGATGTCCACGACACCGTGGTCGGCGGTGAGCAGCACACCCGACCGCGTGCCGAGCGTGGCCACGAGCTCTCGCACCGCGGCATCCGTCGCCTCGAGCGCGGCAATCCACTCCCCCGATTCGAGGCCGTGGGCGTGGGCCGCAGAGTCGAGTTCGGGCACGTAGACATAGCCGAGGCCGGGCGGCCCCGGCTCGCGCAAGAACTCGGCGGCCTGCGACATCCGCGCTGCGATAGATGCTGCGGCGATATAGCGCGCCCCGCGCAACACCGCGTGACTGAAGCCGCTGTCACGGTAGCGTTCCGGCCCGATCGCGACCGCCAGGTAGCCCGCCGCTGTGGCCCGCTGAAATATCGTCGGAACGGGCTGCCAGCTAAACGGGTCGAGCTTCTCGTCCCAGCCGGAGAGCTGGTTGACGATCCGGTCATGGGCCGCGTCGAGCACCGAATAGCCGACCAGCCCGTGCGCGCCTGGGCGAACGCCCGTGGTCAGCGTGGCGATCGCTGCGGCCGTCGTCGTCGGAAAGCCCGACTCGATCACGGCGTTCTTGGTGAGGGCACCGGCCAGGGTGCGCGCGTGACCGGCCCTGGCCCTGAGCGAATCGGCGCCGAGGCCATCGATGAGCAGCACGACGGCTCGGTCGACCCGACGCAGCCCCAGCCGGTTCGGCCCTCCCGCAATGCTTTCGAAGCAACTTTCGAGAACATCGGCAAGGCTCAGCGCATTGGATTTGGGCGCCGGTAGCATGGCGGTAATCCTATGGCTACTCCCGCAAAACCTACCCAGACCGGCGTGACCCCCGACGTCGGTGAACGCATCGAAGACGTCGATGTGACCACCGAAATGCAGGGTTCCTTCCTCGAATATGCGTATTCGGTCATCTATTCCCGCGCCCTCCCCGATGCACGCGACGGCCTCAAACCAGTGCAGCGGCGCATCCTCTACCAGATGAAAGAGATGGGACTGCGGCCCGATCGCGGTCACGTCAAGTCATCCCGAGTTGTCGGCGACGTCATGGGCAAGCTGCACCCGCACGGCGACGCCTCTATCTATGACGCGATGGTGCGCCTGACCCAAGATTTCGTGCTGCGGGTGCCCCTGATTGACGGCCACGGCAATTTCGGCACGCTCGACGACGGCCCCGCTGCACCGCGCTACACCGAGACGCGTCTGCACGCGGCCGCGATGGCCATGACCGAGAACCTCGACGAAGACGTCGTCACCTTCGTGCCCAACTACGACAATTCGCTCACCCAGCCCGAAGTGCTCCCGGCCGCCTTTCCGAACCTTCTGGTTAACGGGGCGAGCGGCATCGCGGTCGGAATGGCGACCAACATGGCACCGCATAATCTCATCGAGGTCGTGGCGGCGGCGCGCTACCTGCTCGATAATCCGACGGCATCGCTGGAAGACCTCATGTCGTTCGTGCCAGGCCCCGACCTTCCCACCGGCGGCACTATCGTGGGTCTCGATGGCATCAAAGATGCCTATGCGACGGGGCGCGGGGCCTTCAAGACTCGCGCTCGGGTAGCTGTGGAAGCCATCACCGCTCGCAAGACGGGGCTCGTCGTCACCGAGCTTCCCTATCTGGTCGGCACAGAGCGGGTGATCGAGAAGATCAAAGACGGGGTCAACAATAAGAAGATCAGCGGCATCTCTGATGTCACCGACCTGACGGATCGCAAACACGGCATGCGCCTCGTCATCGGTATCAAGACCGGTTTCAGTCCGGATGCCGTGCTCGAGCAGCTCTACCGACTTACTCCGTTGGAAGACAATTTCTCGATCAATAACGTCGCCCTCGTTAACGGCGGGCCACAGACCCTCGGCCTGAAAGAACTGCTGCAGGTCTATCTCGACCATCGCCTCAGCGTGGTGCGACGACGAAGCATCTTCCGGCTCGCCCGCCGACGGGAACGCCTGCACCTCGTCGAGGGTCTACTCATCGCGATCCTCGACATCGACGAGGTGATTCAGGTCATCAGGGCGAGCGACGACGGCGAACAGGCGCGTACTCGCCTCATCGACGTGTTCGAGCTCAGCGACGCGCAGGCCGAGTACATCCTCGAACTTCGTCTTCGCCGTCTCACCAAATTCAGCCGCATCGAGCTCGAGGCGGAAGCGACCACGCTCCGCGCCGAGATCGAGATTCTCGAGGGCCTGCTGGGCGACAACGCCAAGATCCGCCGGCTGGTGTCGGATGAGCTGGCCGCCGTGGCCGAGCAGTTCGGCACACCTCGCCGCACGCTGCTCACCGAGGCGCGCGCAGTAGTGGCCAGCGTCTCCTCCTCGGCCCGTCGTACTTTGCCGGTGCTCGAGATCGCGGATGCCCCCTGCGAGGTCTTACTGTCGACCACCGGTCGCGCGATCAGGGTCGACATCTCCGACGAAGGATCGGGGCAGCCCCCCGCCCGGCGCCGCAGCGCGCACGACGCGATCCGCTCCCGAGTGCTCACGACCAGCCGTACCGAAGTCGGTGCCGTCACGAACCTCGGGAGGCTCATCCGGTTCACGGCTGTCGACCTGCCGAGCGTGCCCGCGAACTCGATACAGCTCGCCGCCGGCGCGAAGATCAGCGAATATCTGGGTCTGGCCGGAAAGGAACACGTCCTCGGTTTCATATCTCTCGACTCCGACCGACCGATTGTGGTCGGAACGCGCCAGGGCACCGTGAAGAGAATTATTGCGGGCGGCTACCCGGCACGGCCCGAATTCGAGCTCATCGCCCTCAAACCTGGTGACGAAATTGCAGGAGTATCGCAGGGTGGCGACGCTGACGAGCTCGTTTTCGTGACATCCGACGCGCAACTCCTGCATTTTGGTGCGGGGGCGGTGCGGCCGCAGGGGGTGGCGGCAGGCGGCATGGCTGGCATCAGCCTTTCGGCCACGGCGACGGTCATCTTTTTCGGGGCCATCGATCCGAACGCCGAGAACATCGTGGCGACCGTGTCCACATCGACGGCCACTGTCGCGGGAGCGGATTTTGGCCGCGCCAAGGTTTCAGCCATGGCGGAGTTTCCCGGCAAGGGTCGAGCCACCGGTGGGGTGCGCGCGCACAGCTTCCTCAAGGGCGAAGATCTTCTCGGGCTCGCCTGGGTCGGGTCGGCACCCGCGGTCGCTGTGGGCGCAGACGGCGCCGTGCGGGAGCTACCCGATTCCGGTGCGAAACGGGATGCGTCGGGCACGCCGCTCGACAATGTCGTCGCGTTCATCGGCGAAACGGTCTAGCCCCACAAATCACACGTGCGGCACGAACTCCTGCCAGGCCTTGCGCCGCTCGGCCCGCGGATCTTCCTCCACCCGGTCGACCGTGTCGATGATGAGGGTGCGGCGCTTACGAGCGGTGTACTTGGGCCATTCGGCGAGGGTGCCATCCTGGGCGAAGGAAACCCAGTGGTGACGCATTCGCTCACCAGCGCGCTTGAAGGCTCTGCGGCCGCCCAGCAGCCCCAACGCGCGTCCGAAAGCGCCATCCATCAGGTCGAAAAGCGCGAACATCTCTAACCCGTGGGTGGCGTCGAAACCGGCCAGCTTGAGCAGGCGCGGCGCCGCATCGAACCGATAAAAATACACCGGCGCAAACCGTGAGTGCCGCTCCGCCACTTTCACCGTCGGAAACCAGAAGGCATAGTCTCCGCCGAAGTCGGCGGCGGGATGTCGCGCGGGCAGGCCGGGGTACTGCGCCTTCACGGCCTTCCGCGCCCGCTTTCTGGTCTTCGCAAAAACCGCCCGGATGCGCGGCGGCGTTGTCACCAGAATGTCGCGCTTGCCCCGAAACAGCGTGCCCTCGCGATCGTTGGTGCCGATGATCAGCGGCACCGGGTGGGCCCTGCCCTCCATGAAGGCGTTGAGCGGGCGCTCCGGCAGGAAGTCCCCGTCGATCACCGGGCAGAGCGCAATGGTGCCTGGATGTCGATCTGGCGTGGTGAGCTGCATGCGGCTGGTGGCCGCCACGAGGTCATCGATGCTGGCCGTCGCGAGCAGTTCGCCTGCATCCTCCAGCGACGTGCTATCCGTACTGAGATTGTCGACGGCTTCGCTGAGCAGCTCCACGTATTCGCGGGCCCACACCGAGGTCCAGGCTCGGGTGTAAACGGCATCGGGGGGCGAGCTCTCTGCGATCGCCTTGGCGAACAGTCCGCGCGCGGCCGGCACCGCCATCAGGGTAGTCACGGCGTTTGCCCCAGCAGACTCACCGATGACGGTGACGTTGGCGGGGTTGCCGCCGAAGGCCCTGATGTTGTCGCGCACCCAGCGCAGCGCCGCCACCTGATCGCGCAGCCCCAGATTGCTCTCGAAGGTGCGCGCCGTCGTGCTGAACTCGGTGAAGTCGAGGTAGCCGAGCGCCCCGAGCCGGTAGTTGAGCGAGACGAAGAGCACCCCACCGCGCACGAGCGCTTCGCCCTGCTGGCGGATTTCCCGCGAGGAACCGACGCTGTAGGCACCCCCGTGGATCCAGAACAACACCGGCAGGCCCGTCCCCTCCGCGGGCGCGATGACGTTGAGCGTCAGGCAGTCCTCTGACATCGGCACGCCGGTGGGTGGCCCGGCAAACTGACCGTTGCGGTCTTGCGGCGAGACCGGACCGAAGTGCTCTGCAGAGCGGATGGCAGTCCACGGCACGACGGGCTGCGGGGCCCGAAAGCGCAGGGCGCCCACCGGGGCGGCGGCGTACGGAATGCCGCGCCACATCCGAAGCCCTCGGCGCACGACGCCCTCCATCGCACCGCCGGTTACGTCGACGCGAAGATTTTGCTCCATATCGGGATCATAGACAGCGCCGATGAACCAGTGATGGAAGAGTCAGGGGCGCTGGGGGGCGTAAAAATCGGTGATCGCGCGAAGGGCGGCGGGGCTGGTGTACACCAGCACGGACTGCCCCTCCCCGCAGTTGAAGGTCGAATCGGGTAAGCCGAACCGGCCGATGATCAGCCGGGCGTCGACCGGCTTCTCTCCCCCGTGTTGGTTGATGTAGAAGAACGACCCGCCGTCCTGGCGAGTGTATGCACGGTTGGTCAACCAGAACGACGGCAGTCCGGTGTCGAGGATCGAGGTCAGCCGAAACGGGTGAGTCGATGTCAGCGACACACGACGGCCATCGGAGAACGTCGAGTAGCCCAAGTGCGCATCGGCGGGGAGCTTCTCATCGAGGCACAGCGTTTCGCTGCTGCGGTAGCCGAAGTAAGTGCTGGTGGAGGCCAGATTGGGCACGGCACCGGTCGCGAGAGCGAGCACGACGAAACCGGCGACACCCACGGGAAGCGCCGCACGCACCCAACGGCCCGGTATCGCCATGAGCGCGATGCAGATCGGTGCCACGATCGCGAGCCAGAAATACAGGTGATTGGTGACCAGCAGTACGAAGGTGGTGGCGATACCCAGCAGCGGCACGAGGGCGAGATACGGCAGCGCCAGATCGTGGTCGGGCGGCTGGTGGCTCTTGAGGTAGTCGCGCACGGCGAGGATCGCGCCAATCAGGCAGGCGACCGCGAGGGTCGCACCGACGGCCGTCGCGAACCAACTCGCCGGGTCGTCGGCGAGGTGTACCACGTAGAAACCGAGGTCATGGAGACGCGCGATGAATGCGGTGACGTTCATGTACGCCAGCGGCGAGGTGCCCTGTAACGGGGCGAAGGCGAAGAGGCGCACGAAGAGCGAAATCACCACGAGGGCCGCGGCGAACAGGGCCGGGCGAAGTGTGTTCCGTAGCCCGCGCTTGATCGCCCGCGCCACGAGCACGACAAAGAAGGCCGGAAACACGAAGACCAGCGCCAGCGGGTTGGATGCCGCGGCAAGAACAATGGCGCAGGCCATCAGCACCTGCACCGAGCGCCGTCGGGCGAGAAGCAGCATTGGCGCCGCGAAAACCATCAGGTACATGCCGAAGTAATAGGTGGGAGCCAGCTGGAAGGCGAGCAGCACGTTGCCCCCGAGCAGCGGCAGTGCGAGCAACGGCAGCGCGGCGAGTGCGGCGCGACCGAGCACGGCGATGACCGTCTGGGTTCGATGAAGCATCATGAGCACGCCGAAGATTGCCAAGAACAACAACACGTTATTGAGCACGGCGACAAAGACGTAGTACCCGTAGATTTTTCCGCCAGCCAGCAGGAACGCGAGGGCGCTGATCGGCAGCTCAGGGAAGACGTACACCTGCGGGGAGAAGCTCCAGTCGAGCGGTCGGCCGGCGGCGACATCCTGCACGAATTGGAAGAGCACGCCGTTATCGCTGTTGTTGAGCTCCCAACTGACCGGCCAGTTGCCCCCGGTGGGGTCGCCCGCTCGTATCAAGAAGACCAGTGCCGTCAGCGCCCCGACCAGCAGGGTGACGATGAGGACCGCCGGGATCGCCGGGATGGCGCGCGGGCGGTTTGTCGCGGGCGTCAGACGTCGATCCGTTCTCGGTCAATGCCGCTACCCGCGATGATGAATTCTTTGCGCGGGGCGACGTCGTTGCCCATCAACAGTTCAAATACCGCGGCGGCGCGTTCGGCGTCCGGGGCGTTGACGCGGCGCAGCGTTCGGTGCGAGCGGTCCATCGTCGTGGTCGCGAGTTGGTCGGCATCCATTTCACCGAGCCCCTTGTACCGCTGGATGGGGTCCTGGTATTTCTTGCCGCTTCTCTTGAGCCCGGTGAGCACGCCCTCAAGCTCTTTCTCGGAGTAGGTGTAGATCGTTTCGTTCGGCTTCGATCCCGGGTTCATCACGATGACGCGGTGCAGGGGCGGCACGGCCGCGTAGACCTTGCCCTGCGAGATCATCTCGGGCATGTAGCGAAAGAACAGGGTCAACAGCAGAGTGCGGATGTGCGCACCATCAACATCCGCGTCGCTCATGATGATGACCTTGTCGTAGCGTCGCGCCTCAATGTCGAAGCTGCGGCCGGATCCCGCCCCGATCACCTGAATGATGGAGGCGCACTCCGTGTTCGAGAGCATGTCAGAGACCGAGGCCTTCTGCACGTTGAGGATCTTGCCGCGGATCGGCAACAACGCCTGGTACTCGCTGTCTCGGGCCAGCTTCGCCGTGCCGAGAGCGGAGTCCCCCTCCACGATGAAGAGCTCGCTGTGGGCGACATCGTTAGACCGACAGTCGACGAGCTTCGCCGGCAGCGACGAGCTCTCCAGCGCGTTCTTGCGCCGCTGGGTCTCCTTGTGCGCACGCGCTGAGATGCGCGACTTCATTTCGGCGACAATCTTGTCGAGCACGAGCGCAGACTGAGCTTTGTCGTCGCGCTTGGTCGACGCGAACCGCTGCCCCATCGTCGTCGCAATCACATTCGCGACGATGTTCCGCACGGCCGGTGTGCCAAGGATCTCTTTGGTCTGCCCCTCGAATTGCGGCTCGGGCAGTCGCACAGTCAGCACCGCCGTCAGGCCGGCGAGCATGTCATCCTTCTCGAGCTTCTCAGAGCTGTTCGCCCCGGTGCCGACTTTGAGGCGCCGAGCATTGAGTTCGACCTGGGCGCGCAAGAACTTCAGCAGCCCCTGCTCGAAGCCGGCCTGGTGGGTGCCGCCTTTGGGGGTGGCGATGATGTTGACGAAACTTTTGAACACCGTGTCGTAGCCGGTGCCCCAGCGCAGCGCTATGTCGACCTCGCAATCCCGGGTCAACTCGGTCGGCACCATTGCGCCTGTCGGTTGCAACACGGGAACGGTTTCGACGAAGGTGCCTGAGCCGGTCATCCGCCAGGTATCGGTGAGCCCGTTATCGGGGGCAAGATGCTCCACGAACTCCGAGATGCCGCCATCGAAGTGAAACTGTTCGCGGCGCGGCCCGTCTGCACCGGCGCCTAACTCGGTTTCATCGGTCAGGTCGAGCGTCAGGTTCGGCACCAGAAACGCGGTTTGGCGCAGCCTGTCGAGTAGTTCATCGCGCTGGAAGGCTGCTCCCTTTGTGAAGATCTGCCGGTCGGCCCAGTAGCGAATCCGGGTACCGGTCACGTTCTTGCCGACTTTGCCGACGACTCGCAACTCACTATTGGCGACAAAGGCGCTGAACGGCGCGTCCGGCGTCGGGGGTGCGCCGCGGTCGTCGAAAATACCGGGCTCGCCACGATGAAACGACATGGCCCAGGTCTTACCGTCACGGTCGACCTCGACGTCGAGGCGCTCCGAAAGTGCGTTCACGACGGAGGCCCCCACCCCGTGCAGGCCGCCGGATGCCGCGTACGATCCCGAGCCAAACTTGCCGCCGGCGTGCAGCTTGGTGAAGACCACCTCCACCCCGGTGAGACCAGTTTTCGGCTCGATGTCTACCGGAATACCGCGCGCGCAATCCCGAACCTCGACGCTGTCATCGGGATGAAGGATGACGCCAATCACGGAACCGTGCCCGCCCAGAGCTTCATCAACAGAGTTGTCGATGATCTCCCAGAGGCAGTGCATGAGGCCGCGCGAATCGGTCGACCCGATGTACATGCCCGGGCGTTTGCGCACGGCCTCGAGGCCCTCGAGCACCGAAAGGTGCCTCGCCGAGTAGTCAGCGCTGGACATGTTTACTCCCTGGATTTCCGGCCATAGACCATTGTTAAGCCTACGTCCCGGCCGACGTGCGACTGTGCTCCGACACCCGGCGGCGGCGCGCGACACGCCCACGCTGCCATTGACGGGGGCCGCAAGCTACGCGTACAGCGAAATACCCCGCAATACGAGCTCGCTTCGGCGAGGGCATGCTTGTATTGAGCAAGCACTCGCGCATAACCACAGAATGGAGCCGCACATGTCTCAGATCGCCACCGAGGACAGCCCCATTGGCGCGATCGACTACGCCCTGTCCGCCATGGATCGCTGCGACTCCTGCGGCGCCCAGGCCTACATCCGGGTGACTCTGAACAGCGGCGACCTGCTGTTCTGCGCACACCACGGCAACCAGTTCAAAGAGAAGCTGTTTCCGACGGCCCTGAACTGGCACGACGAGTCGGCGCGTCTCGTGCAAGAGTCGCGCGTCTGACCTACTCAGCCTCAAGCCCGAGCCGCACCGCGATCGCATTGCGTGCGGCTCGCGCTATTTCGTCGACGCGCACGGTCGCGAGGCTGGACGGCTCGTACCGGCCCTGGGTAGCGAGGCCGAGCAGATGGTCTGCGAGTGCCGGGTTCTTGGCGAGGATGGGCCCGTGCAGGTGCGTCCCCACGCTGGCGCCCACCCGCTCTCCCTCGATCGTGGGTCGAACCTCGCCCCCGTTGCCGACGCCGTATAGCACCGTACCAAGGCCCTTCGCGCCCGCAGCAGGCAGGTAGTGGCGTGCATGGTTCTCGAAGCCGATCATGCGGCCGAACTGAGTTTCGACAACGAGGTCATCGCTCACCCTTCGGCCCGGCACAGATCGGCCCGAGAAAATGCCGAGACCGGTCAACACCGAGCCGCCCTCGATCTGCACGGATTCGGCGAGAAGCTCCCACCCCGTGCCCACCGCGAGCAGCGGAACTCCTTCATCCACCCACGAGCGCAGGGTGTCTTCGATAGCATGCAATCCGGCGAGAACGGCGGGCATGCCTGCCTCAGAGCCCGAGCCAATCACCACCAGTTGCGGGATGCCGCCCTCCGGGGTCTCCCCGACGTCGATCGTCTCGACCCGCACGTCAATTCCCGCCCAACGGGCTCGTTGCGCGAGCACCAGGCAATTCTGCGCATCCCCGTTGAGATCAAGCAGGTCGGGCATAACAGACACGATTCTCAGCACGTCACACCAGACCGAGATGGCTGCGAGTGCGACGCATCGCGTCAGCGCTGAAGACGACCGTTTTGATACCGCGCCCCGGGGCGGGAAGTGCGAAAAACATGTCGAGGGCTGTCGACAGGTCAGGCACGATCGAACCGATCGTCACCCCCTGATACTCGAGCTGCAGTGCGAGCTCGTGCACCTTGGAGCCAGAGGCAATGGTCACAGCAGGCAGTGCGGAAAGGTCTACCGGCCAGAAGTATGAGGGGTCGCGCACATCGGATCCGATCGCCATGAGCACTTGGTCGAGCGCGGGATCGAGCTCGTCAACGTTGAGCTGAAAGCTTGCGGGGTTCTGTACGAGCACGAACTCCACCGGTTCGCCGCTTACCGTCGTCGTCTCCCCGCGTGCGAAGACCGGCTCCATTGATGAGATGCTGTCGGCGGCGGCGCCAGCGTCAAAGTCGGCCCCCACGATCGCGGCGGCCGCGGCAAGCGCGGCAGCGGCATCCACCGCATAGTGAATGCCCCGTGCAGGCGCGGTGAGCGAGAGGGCCTCGCCATTGATGCTGACGGTAACCGCCCTGCTCGCGGACGCCGTGACGACCGTGCCAGTTACCAGCCGCTCCGGAGACTGGGCGGCGTAACCGAGACCTCGCGGAGCCTGCGCAAGAACGGATGCAGACACCCCATAGCCGATCGCTGTTACGCCCTTGGGGGCCTTGGCCGCGATGGCCAGTAGCAGCGCATCATCAGCGTTGTAGACCAGATTTCTTGTCGCGCACGCCGCGATGCGGTCTAACAAATCCCCGACCTGCTCCGACTCGTAAAAGCGGTCGATCTGGTCGACCATGACATTGGTCAGCACCACCGTATGCGGCGATAGTGCCCGGGCGAGCAGCGCGCCGTGCCCCTCATCCATCTCGAGAACGGCGACCCGGTCACTGATACGACCGGCGAGATTCGCCTTTTCGAGAAGGGCCGACGTAATGCCCTGGCTAATATTCGCCGTCGACGGATTGGTGAAAACGGAGACGCCCTGGTCGCGCAGGATCGCGACGAGCATCTTCGTCGTCGTGGACTTCCCGCTAGAACCACTGACGATGACAAGCCCGTCGGGAAGTGACGTCAGGGCATACGCCAAAAAGCCCGGAGCAAGGCGATTGACGACCAGACCCGGTACGGCCGAACCGCCACCGGTTTTGCGCAGCCGCGCCAGCATCCGAACCATGCGCCCAACGAGAATCGCGAAGGTGTAGCGCACCGAGTCGGCCTACTCCAGGTAATCGCGCAGCGACTGCGACCGCGAGGGGTGGCGCAGCTTGGCCATAGTCTTCGACTCGATCTGGCGGATCCGCTCGCGCGTGACGCCGAACGTGTCACCGATCTGGTCGAGGGTCTTGGGCATGCCGTCGCCGAGACCAAAGCGCATGCGGATCACTCCGGCCTCGCGCTCTGACAGCGAGTCGAGCAGGCTCTCGAGCTGCTTCTGCAGCATCGTGAACCCGACGGCGTCGGCTGGGACGACGGCTTCGGTG
>JANXTJ010000143.1 GCA_025352485.1 Salinibacterium sp. | reverse complement strand
GCGTCATCCGGCTGCATCTGATCGAGCACGTCGGCGGCGCGATCATCGGCGAGCCGATTCAAAATGTCGACCTGCTCGCTCTCCGGCATCTCCTCGAGCACGTCGGCGAGTCGGTCGTCGGAAAGCTCCTCGGCGACCTCGATCATGCGTTGCTCTGGGAGGTCAAGCATGGCGCTGGCAAGGTCGGCCGGAAGCAGGTCGGCGTAGCTGGCCACCAGCTGGGTGGCAGACTGCGCCTCACCGGCCGTGCTGTTTTCGATCAGGTCGGACCAGGCGGCAAATACCGTGGCGCCCTTGCCGAACGGGGATGCCGTGACCTTGGGGCGCCGCAGGAAGACCTGACTGACCTCCCACTCGCCGAGGCCGACTTCCTCAATCGCCATGTCCTCGATGATGGCTTCGCCCGAGCCGTCACGCAGGCGCACCTTGCGGCCGAGCAACTCAGCCATGATCCGCAGTTCGCCGCCGCGCTGCTCGAAACGCCGCAGGTTGATCAGCCCTGTCGTAATTATCTGGCCGGATCCGATGCTGGTGACCCGCCCGATCGACAGGAATACCCGACGTTTGCCGGGAACCTCGACGATCATGCCGACGACGCGCGGCCCTGCATGGGTGCGGTAGACGACCAGAACGTCTCTGACCTTGCCGACCCTGTCGCCGTTGGGGTCGAAAACGGAACACCCGACAAAGCGGGCGGCGAAGACTCTCGTCGCGGTGCTCACGGGTAAAACCCTACCCCCGTCGCCATGGTGCCCCGGGTAAACTGGGCCGGTGAGCAACCTGAGTCCTTTCGGCCGAAAGGCCCCCAGTCTTCCGTCGCTACCAGAGGGTGATGTTCTCGGTACTTACACCAGCTATCTCGAGGCTCAGGGCGTCGTGGACCGCCTCGCCAAGGCCGATTTCGAGGTCGCCAAACTGACGATCGTCGGCAACGACCTGAAGACCGTCGAGCGGGTCACCGGCAAGCTGACCTGGGGTCGCGCCGCGCTGGCCGGTGCGGCGAGTGGGGCGTGGCTTGGCCTGTTTATCGGCCTGGTGTTCTTCATTTTCTCGTCCACCGGAACTGCCTCGCTCGCGTTTGTGGGGGCCGCCGTACTGATCGGCGCGGGATTCGGTGTGGTCTTCGGAATCGCGACATACGCGATCAACCGTCGTAGCCGCGATTTCACCTCCACCCATCAGGTGCTCGCGGCCAACTACCAGATCATCATCGACCCTCAGCTCACCGCCAAGGCGCAGCAGACCCTGCAGCAGCATCCGGCCGCTTAGGGCCGCTTAGGGCCGCTTAGGGGCGCTTAGGCGCGCTTAGGGGCGCTGCGGCCGATCAGCCGGCCCAATCGCCGACCGATCATCGCCCAGCTAGCCAAGCCTCGACCTCGTCGGCGGTGCGCGGGATGCCGGCCGACAGGTTTTCAGCCCCGGCTTCAGTCACCAGAATGTTGTCCTCGATTCGCACGCCGATGCCGCGGTATTCTGCCGGCACCGTCAGGTCGTCGAGCTGAAAGTAGAGCCCGGGCTCAATCGTGAAAATCATCCCGGGAGCCACGATGCCATCCGCGTAGAAGTCGCGACGCGCCTGGGCGCAGTCGTGCACGTCGATGCCGAGATGATGGCTGGTGCCGTGCACCATGTAGCGGCGGTGCTGTTGCCCATCGGCACGCAGTGATTCCTCGGCCGAGACGGGCAGGAGCCCCCACTCTGCGGTTTTCGCCGCGATGACCTCCATTGCGGCGGCGTGCACCGCGCTAAACCTGATGCCGGGGGTGACGACGGCAAATGCGGCATCCGCGGCCTCGCGCACGGCCTCGTAGATCTTTCGCTGGATCGGCGTGAAAGTGCCGCTCACCGGCAGGGTGCGGGTGATGTCTGCGGTGTAGTAGCTGTCGCGCTCGATTCCGGCGTCGATCAGGATGAGGTCTCCCGGCACGACGGCGCCGTCATTGCGGGTCCAGTGCAGGATGCAGGCGTGAGCACCGGATGCCGCGATCGTGTCGTAGCCCACCGCGTTGCCCTCAGCGCGCGCTCGCCGATTGAACGTCCCTTCCACGATGCGCTCGCCACGGGCGTGGGCGATCACGTCGGGGAAGTCGGCGATTACGTCATCGAACCCCTGCCGAGTGGCTGCGATTGCTGCACGCATCTCGGCGATTTCGAAGGCGTCTTTGATGAGCCGAATTTCGCTGAGGTCCCGTTCCAGCTCGGTGTCGCCCGCCGTCTCGAGGGACTCGCTGTCGAGGTGCTCGGCCGCGAGCAGTCGGCGCCCATCCACCTGATCGGTGATATCGCGATCGCCGTCGCGCACGATCAGCGTGTTCTCATCCACGGCATCGAGCACGGCCGGGAGGTCGGTAAGGCTTGCCGTCTGCAGACCGAGGTCGGCGGCGACATGCTCCAGCGACGGCCGCTTGCCCTGCCAGAACTCCCCAATCTGGGGGTTGGCATAGAACTCGCTGCTGCCGTGTTTAGCGCTCTCGCGCAGGTAGACCGTCGCGACGTGGCCGGCGGTGCTTGGCTCCATCACGAGCACGCTGCCCGCCACCGTGTCGGCGCCCCAGCCCGTCAGGTGGGCGAAAGCCGAGTGTGCGCGAAAGGCGTATTCGGTGTCGTTGGAGCGGGTCTTCAGGTCTCCCGCGGGCAGGATCAGGCGCTTACCCGGGTGCAGGGCCGAGATTCGCTCGCGCCGCTGGGCCGCATAGCCCGCCTGTTCGCGCGGCTCGGGAAGGCTCTCATCGGTCTGCGCCCACTGCCCCGAGATGTACTCGGTAAACGCCGACTCGGTCGGAAGAGTGGAGCGGTTAGCTGTCGCGCGCGGTGCGTCCTGAACTTCGGTCATTCCCCCATTCTCACCCAGCCTGTCCCGCGGCGGGAGGAACTGTCGCACGGCGGGAGCAATAACTCCCGCCGAGCCCGCCCAACTCCCGCCGAGTGGGGCACTACTCCCGCCGAGCGGGGCATCGAGGCGAGGTGGGTGGCGAGGTCAACCAGCCGCCACGATGTCACGCGACCGTTCGCAGGTCAGCGGTTCTGCCGAAGCTGCGCCACGATCGGGCGGTGGTCGCTGCCGGCACGGTCCTCGGTCTGGATGACGCGCATCCCGGTCACGCGCCAGTTTGGCGTCGCCATGACGTGGTCGATGGGCGCCCCGAGGAGGGCAGGGAGGCGGGTCGGCCAGGTTCCGACGGCGGCATTCTGGCTGGCGAGCGCGGCGTCAGAGCAGGCGCCGAGCGCCGTAGACCCGCTGCCAAGGCCCGCGTAATGGTCGAGGGTGGAATTGAAGTCACCGGCCATGATGACGTTTTTGCCGGTGCAGGTGCCGGCCAGGTAGCGCAGGTCGTTACGCCAGTTGCTCATCTCTCCGGAGATCGGGGAGACGGCGTGAACGGCGATGATCGTCGGGCCGCTGCCTTTCTGGGGCGTGGCAATAACCGTGGGCAACACCGAGGTGGTCGTGGCCTCGGTGTCGACGTCGTACTCGCCCAGCGCGCTGCTGACCAGCAGCGTGGTGGAGCGCGCCATCGAGACCTGGTCGTACGCCACCGTGTACACCCACATCGGGTGGCCCGCCGCGGCCATGATCTTGGCAACCGCGAGCCCGGTGGCGTTCGTCGTCTCGGGTAGCGCGATGATCGTGGCGCCGTTGTCGAGGCCGAGCTGCGCGATCGCCGCGGCGCCAGGCACACCGCCCTGCGTGTTCCAGCTCAAAACGGTGACCTCGTCGGGGGCTGCCGATCCGGGGGCCGGCGGTTCAAAACTGGCATTACCGAAGCCCCTGGTCGAAAGTACGGCCGCGTTGATGGCGCAGAAGGCCAGCAGCATGACACTCAACACGGCGGCGAAACGACGGGAGCGGGGCACGACCAGAGCGAGCACCACCAGCGCCGCCACGCCGAAGAG
>JANXTJ010000010.1 GCA_025352485.1 Salinibacterium sp. | reverse complement strand
CATGTGGTACCGCGCCATGGCCAAACGCGCCCAGAAGTATGCGGACGCGATCGTCGTCCCCAGCCACGCGGTGGCCGAGCAGCTCACTGAATTAGTGGATTTCGGTGACCGGATTCGCGTCATCAGCGGGGCGCCTTCCTCGACCTTCGTCGTCGGATCGGACGCGGAAGAACGGGCGGCGGGCCTGGCTCTTCCCGAGCGCTACGTACTGGCAATGGGCGGCCTAGAGCCCCGTCGCGGCATCGACCAGCTGGTGCGCGCCATGGCGACCATCGACGTTGCGCTGCTCGTCGTCGGCCCGACCGCCGACGATCCCGCACTGGCGGTGGCTGTCGCCGAGGCGGGCATCCCCGCGGAGCGTGTGCGCGGACTCGGTCAACTCAGCGACGAGAACATCGCTGTCGCGCTATCGCGTGCGGCCGTCTTCGCCTACCCCAATCTCGAGGAAGGCTTCGGGATGCCCATGCTTGAGGCATTTGCGCTGGGCACCCCCGTGGTGCACTCCGATGCACCTGCACTGCTCGAGCTCGCCGCTGACGCCGCGGTGATCGTCGCCCGCGAGGACGAGGTCGGCTACCCCGAACGCCTCGCCGCGGGGATCAACTCCGTGCTCGCCGATGATGCGTTCGCCGAACGTTTGAGATACGCGGGAATGGATCGTTCCCGCGCGTTCGACTGGCGCACCTCCGCCGAGAAGGTCTGGCAGCTGCACGCCGACCTGTAGTCGGACTAGTTCGTCGGCGCGGCCGTCGGTATCACGAGTTGCTTTGCCACGAGTTGATGGATGTAGTCGAAGTCAGGTTGGGCCACATCGATGAGGGGAGGCACGATCTCCAGCTTGTTGACGGGCAGCACCCGTGACTTGCCGGCGAGGTCGACGAAGTAGCCGAGCATGCCCTGCGGAATATCCGTGCTGACCACCTGGGTGCCCGCTTTGGCCACCACGTCGAACTTGCTGAGCAGATTCGCGGGATCAAACTGTTGAAGGATCGCCTCTTCCACCTGATGTTGGCGCTGCATCCTGTCGTAATCGTTCGAGCCCGCTCGAATCCTCGCGTACCAGAGCGCGGTGAAGCCATCCATGTGCTGCACCCCTGACGTGATGTACCTAGTTCCTTCCGGGGGGTTGCCGTTGGCGTCGAGGGATTCGGAGTCGGCGATCGGATACCGTCCGATCGAGTCGATGGTGACACCACCGAGTGCATCGATCAGGTCGCTGAAGCCCTGCATGTCGATCAGCACGTAGTACTGGATGGTGATGCCCAGAGTGCCCTCGGCGGCATCCCTCGTCGCTTCGATGCCGGGCCGGCTGCCGTTGGCGACAGCGTGCGGGTATAGCTTCGGCGTGATGTCCTCGGCTTCGGTGTAGATCGAGTTGATCAGGCAGACATCAACCTGGCAGCCGTTATCGGTGCCATAGCCGTGCGGGTATTCTGCCGCCATCGGCGAACCCGCCACGAACGGCACATTCTCGAGATTTCTCGGGATGCCGATGATCGTCGCTTTGCCGGTCGCCGCTTCGACGCTCACCACAGAGATGCTGTCTGGTCGCAAGCCGTCTCGGTCGGGCCCCGCGTCGCCGCCGAGCAACATGATATTGTATCTGCCGTTGACGGGGTCGGCGATCTTCCCACCGGAGAACACCGCATCGACAGCGGAGCGTGTCGTGCCGGCAATCTTCAGCCCGTACGCGCCTCCCCCGCCAATGACGACGAGAGACAGCACCACGAGCCCGGCCACGAAGGCACGCGCCGACGGCGCGACCCGCGCGAGCCGAAGGAGCCGAAGGGTATCGAAGGCAAGCACCATCCACAGCAGCCCAAAGAACACGATGATGGCCTGCACTACCCACAACGCGAAGAAGTTAGTGCCGATCGTCACGAGCGTCGGACGGGCGAAGAAGTAGAGCAACGTGGTGATGACCGCGAGGGCCCACAGCACGAAGGTAGTTCCCACGGCGAACCGCCCGAACCGGCGGTTACCCGCGAGCATCTGCGCGGCACCGGGGATGAGGATCCCGAGGACCACCAGCACCCAGGCGCGCCTGGTCATAACAGCCTCGGATCTGAGGTCCGGGTACCGGACGGAGCTTGAGGCCCCAGCGCCCTGCTGGCTCACAGCGACCGGTTCAGGGCGGCGTTCTTCTCGTCAACGAGAGTCTCGAGGCCGCGGGCAAATGCGGCGAGCTTCGCCGTCAGGTCGGCATCCCCAGAGCCGATGATGCGGGCCGCCAGGATTCCCGCGTTCCTGGCACCCCCAATAGACACGGTGGCGACCGGGATGCCAGCAGGCATCTGCACGATCGACAGCAGCGAGTCGAGGCCATCGAGCTTCGCGAGCGCCACCGGCACTCCTATGACGGGCAGCGTGGTGACCGCGGCAAGCATCCCGGGCAGGTGGGCGGCACCGCCGGCGCCGGCGATGATGACGCGAATGCCGCGGGCGGCCGCAGCCTTCCCGAACGCGATCATCTTCTCCGCGCTGCGGTGAGCAGAGACCACCTGCACTTCGTGCGCGATGTCGAACTCGCTCAAGGCCGCGGCGGCATCGGACATCACGCTCCAGTCGGAGTCGGAGCCCATCACGACAGCCACGAGGGGCGCGCGGGAAGCGGAGGGTTCAGTCACCCGTCAAGCGTAGGTGTCGATGCTGTTTGACAGCCGACAGCACGCCGTGCGGTCGTCACCCCTCAAAGAATGCCGCGGCGGCGCGGGCCCGGAACACCGCGTCATCGAGGTCGTCACCGACCGTCGTGACGTGGCCGACTTTGCGGCCGGGGCGGGGCGATTTCCCGTAGAAATGCAGTTTCGCGCCCGGCTGGTCACGCAGGGCGCTGTCGTAGCGATCGCCTGTCGTGCCGCCGAGCACGTTGACCATGACACTCCACGGCTCGCGCGTCGCGGTGGGGCCAAGCGGCAGGTCGAGCACCGCTCGCAGGTGCTGCTCGAACTGGCTGGTGAGCGAGCCGTCGATCGACCAATGGCCGCTGTTATGCGGGCGCATGGCAAGCTCGTTGACCAGCAGACGGTCATCCGTTGTCTCG
>JANXTJ010000121.1 GCA_025352485.1 Salinibacterium sp. | reverse complement strand
GCTGCCGCCCACAACGTCATCGAACAGGCCGACGACGCCATCCACTTCGACCCGCGCCTGAATCGACAGGGTGCCGGCATGGGCGTCGCCGACGGCGGTGATCGAGGGTTGACCGAGGCGTGGATGCGGCGGCTCGACGGTCGCGGCCGTCGGGTCGTTGAGCAGTGCAATCAGGCCCGCGTCGCGCTCAGCCGCTTTGGCAGGGTCGAGCTCACAGATCACCCGGCCGATCGCGATCGCCTCGTCGATGATCTCGCGCACGTGTGCAGCGCGCTCGGGGCCGTAGGAATCGAGGATGCCCTCGCCCGCCTCGCCCGCCTCAATCATCGACAGTCGCCAGGTCAATGAACGGGCGTCACGCAGCCCCGCACACAGCCCCTGCCCGAGGAAGGGGGGCATCAGGTGAGCGGCATCGCCGGCCAAGAAGACCCGGCCCGCGCGCCAGCGGCTTGCCCATCGGCCGCGGAAGGTGTACACGGCGTGGCGCTGCAAACGCGCGTTCTCGGGGGTGACCCCCCAGGGCGCCATGAGGCGCCACGCCGTCTCGGGGCGCCCGAGCTCCTTGACGGACACATCGGCCCGACGCATGAACTCGAACCGCCGCCGACCCGGCCCGCTATTGACAGCCGTGGCGGGCTGAGCGGGGTCGCAATATTGGGTGACGAAGGCATCCCACTGCCGGTCCACGATCGGCGCATAGTCGATTACGAGCCAGTCGGCCTCGAAGCCGGAGTCGATGCTGTCGATGCCGACGAGGTCGCGAACGACGCTGTTCGCTCCGTCGGCGGCAATCAGCCAGCGGCCGCTCAGCGCTTCTCGGCGAGACTCGTCTGCTGTATCAGCGGCCGTCACCCTCACGCCGTCATCGTCTTGCGTCAGGCCCCGCACCGAGAGGCCTCGGCGCAGCTCCACGGAGGGGAGGGCCAACGCCATCGACTCGAGCACCGCCTCGAGGTCGGGCTGATAAAAACCGTTGGTGTTCGCCCAACCCGACTCGGCGGTGCGATTCCAGTTGATAGCGCGCAGCAGCACCCCCGCGCCATTGCGAATCTGGTAGCCGCCCCGCTCGCCCCGCGAAGGCTCAAACAGGTCGGCATGATCCCTCATGACGCCGGCGTCCTGCAGTATCCGCAGTGCCTCATGGTCGATGGTGCAGGCCCGGGGCATCGGGTAGCGCGATGGCCACTTCTCCACGATCGTGACCCGCCATCCCGCGCGACCGAGCAGGATGGCGCTCAGCAGGCCGACCGGGCCGGCACCGACGATCAGAAAATCGACCTGCGCGGATGAATCCCCCGCCACCGCGCTCATCCGACTGCTCCTACCGCGACGACAAGCAATTACTGGATGGCCGCGAGAAACCCGAGTCGGCCATCCTCGGCGAAACGGTGCAGCTTGTTGAGATTCATGTCGGGGTTCTGATCACCGTTCGGCTGCGGCACCAGCGGATTTCCGCTCCAGCCCTGCAGCTTGCAGACTCGATGCGTGATGCGCCAGCCAGCGGCAGTACGCACCAGTTCGTCGTCGTACCAGCCGGTGCCGGTCCAGGTCGGGCCGCCCTGCGCGTCTTCGCGGATGAGAAGCCAGTTGCCGTAACTGAAGGCGTGCGCGGTATCGCCGTCGACGTGCACGAGCTGTCCCATCATGGTGTGCTGGTGGCTGTCGAGGGTGGCGTGGAAGCTGGCGAAGCCCTGCTTGAAATCGACGATATTCGTCCAGCCGGTGCCCGCTGGCCCGAATTCCGCCACCACGTCCTCCGAAAAAATGCGGTCGAAGAGACCAAACGCGCGAGCGTCGAGCGCGAAGGCGTAGAGGTTCAAAAGCTCGATGATTTCGGCTTTGTCTTCGTGCTCGCTCATGCTGTGTTCCTCATCGAACGGTTCTGCGCGGGAGGCTGGAAACTATCCCAACCTTTCGGATGTTTCTGAATTGTGCAACGGGGCTGCTCGGCTGTCAAGTGAGACGAACCCGGCGTTATTCCATCATAACCGTTGACATCATTACGGCGGCCTGCTTTGATTCAGAAGTCGGGGCGAATCGTTGCCCGACGTCGAATGCAGGGAAGCAGGCGTCGCACGCAGGCGTCCCTGTCCCGTCCAATGGAGGCCGCGTGTCTACCGACATTGACCCCGGATTGTTCCGCGAGACTCTCGGGCATTACCCGACCGGAGTGGCCGTGGTCACCGCGGTAGCCGAGGACGGCGGCCCTATCGGCATGGTGGTCGGCACGTTCTCTTCCGTCTCGCTCGACCCACCGCTGATCGCCTTCTATCCGATGAGCAACTCGAACAGCTTTGCCCAGCTCAGAACGGCAACCACGTTTTGCATCAACGTGCTCGCCTCCGACCAGGAACCGCTCTGTCGGCAACTGGCCACTCGAGGGGCTGGCAAATTCGACGGCGTCGACTGGCGACCGGGGCCATTGGGCTCGCCCATCCTCAGCGGCGCGGTCTCGTGGATCGAGTGCACCTTCGAAGACATCCGTGAGGCAGGCGACCACTACATCGTGCTCGGGCGCGTGCACGAATTTGCGGTCGAAC
>JANXTJ010000109.1 GCA_025352485.1 Salinibacterium sp. | reverse complement strand
GCCGCGGCCTACAACGCCGCTAAGCCGCTAACGATCATGGCCAAGCACGGGCCGTACCTGGATACCGTCGCGGTCTTCGGCGTCGGAAAGTTGGATACGAAGTACACTCCGTGGATAGCGAGGATGGCGGGCACCGCCCAGCTCGCCGGCATGCACGCGACCGTGCTGACATCGCCCACTACCGCGCACGACTGGTACACCGTCCGATACTCATTCGTTCACGGACTTCCGATTATCTACGCCCAGATGGGGCTGATGAGGCCCACAGCATGAACGTCCTGAAACGTGCTCCCGTCACGATCCCGCTCGTCACTGTGCTGCTCGCGGTAGCGATTGTGACCGGTCCATTTACCGGCCCTTCCACCCTCGTCAAAGAAATTGTTGGCATCGACCTCGATACCCTTTCGCGCCGCGAATGGTGGTCCCTGCTGACCGCAAATTTCTTCGTCGAGAACCTTGCGCAGCTCATCGTCGTGCTGGTTTCCGCGGCCATCGGAGTGGGGATCGCCGAGCGCCTGATGGGCTCGCGGCGCACGCTCGTTGCCTTTGCCGTGACCGCACTGGTGTCATCGATTGTGGGGATCGCCGCCCTCTCGATCGGGGTGCTGGCGGGGGAGTACTGGGCCGTTGCCGTCCGTTCTCTGGTGACCGTCGATCCGCTGAGCCCAATCCTCGGAACTATCGCCGCCGCGAGTGCCTTCGCCTCGGTATTGTGGCGTCGACGGATCCGGTTCACGGTCGTGGCATCCGTCGTGGTCTTTTTGCTGTATTCCGGCCAGCCGGCAGACTTCTATCGGCTCATCGCCGTGCTCGCCGGGCTGCTGCTTGGCGCGCTGATGACTCGGCAGAGACTTCACCTCGAGCGTTGGACAAGTTCCCATCACGAGACCCGCGTACTTCTCGCGGTAGTGGCGGCGATCTTTGCGCTGGGGCCGGTCATCACCCTGATTTCGCGCGGGCAGTTCGGGCTACTCTCCCCGCTCGGCGTGTTCATCACGGGCGGGGCGCCGTCGTCTCGCGCCGGGGCAGGCCCCTGCGGCCTCGGTGGCTCGAGCCCGCTCTGCGGCTCGTTGGCGGCGCACACCTGGCCGGGATTCTCCGCAATCGTGCTTGCGCTGTTGCCACTGTTGATCGTGCTCATCGGCTCGTATGGACTGCTGCTCGGCCGCCGTGCCGCCGTCTACCTCGTGGCCGCCGTCGCGGCTGCAGATGGAATTCTCGCGGCCTTCTATTTCGGCATTATTCCGGTGATCGGCACCCCGTCCAACCTCGCCGTTCGTGCCAGCCAGTCGCCCGAATTCGCGCTCTGGATCGTCGCGAACGCGGTGCTGCCGATCGCATTCGCGGCCGTAGTTCTCTCGCAGCAGCGACACTTCCCGATTAAGGCTCGCACGAGCGTGCGCCGCAGATTCGGCGTCACTATGACCGTGGCGGCGATCGTCGCGGTGGGCGGGTATCTCACTGCCGGGACCATGTTGGCTCGGCAATTCAGGCCGGCCATCGGCTTCCTCGACCTCCTCGCCGATCTGCCAGAACGGTTCATCCCTGTGTCGTTCCTTCTCGCCGAACGGCGTGACTTCGTGCCGGCCACGCTCGCCTCGCGGCTGCTCTACCACGGGGTCGGTCCACTGCTCTGGATCGTGTTGCTCATCGCCCTCGTCGTACTGCTGCGTGGACAGCGATCGTCGGCGGCAAATCCGGATGACGCTACCGAATTCCGCCGACTGGAGCGCGAGCGCGGCGGCTCGATGTCGTTTCCCGGAACGTGGGCCGGTAACGCCTACTGGTTCGACGCGGAACGACGCATGGCGATTGCCTATCGCGTCGCCAATGGCTGTGCGGTCACGACCAGCGAGCCGGTCGGCGAACCCCGCGACCGCCGAGAATCGCTGGGTCAGTTCATCCGGTTCTGCGACATCAATGCGTGGACTCCGGTGTTCTACGGCGTGCATGGTGATTGGTCGGGCCTCCTCGCCGAACTCGGCTGGTCAACCACGGTCGTCGCGGAAGAAACGGTGATCGACCCGTCGACCTGGGAGATGACGGGCAAAAAGTGGCAGGACGTTCGGTCGTCGATAAACCGAGCGGCCCGCGAGGGCGTGCGGGTGACCTGGGGCAGTTGGCAGGATCTCTCGCCGCGTACCGCCAACCAGATTTCCGAGATCTCGGAATTATGGGTCGTCGAAAAGAAACTCCCAGAGCTCGGTTTCACCCTCGGCGGTCTCGATGAGTTGCGAGACCCGGATGTGCAGCTCGGCGTTGCGGCGGACAGCTCGGGCAAAGTGCAGGCGGTCACCAGCTGGTTGCCCACGTGGACGGACGGTGTCATTACCGGCCGAACTCTGGACTTCATGCGGCGTCGCGCCGACGGCATGAACGGTGTCATGGAGTTTGTCATCGCCGAGGCTGCGGTGCGCGCGCAGCTTGATGGGCTCGAGTTCCTGAGCTTGTCAGGGGCGCCGCTGGCCGTAACCGCGAGCGAAGAGAAGCCGACGGCGCTCGACCGCCTGCTGGGAATGTTGGGTCGCTCGCTCGAACCCGTGTATGGCTTCCGGTCGCTGCTGAACTTCAAGCAGAAGTTCCAGCCACGACTGGTGTCGCTGTATCTGGCCTACCCCGACGCTCTCTCGCTCCCGGCGATCGCGATCGCGCTCTCCCGCTGCTACCTCCCCGAACTGACCATCAGGGAATCTGCCGCGCTGGTGCGCAGCCTGCGCTGAGCGGCGCCGCCGGCCGGCCGGGTGCTACCCTGACAGGGTGTTCTTCGGTCTGCTTCTGCTTAGCTGCCGCGGCGAGTCCTAACCTCAGGCCTCACTCGTCGCGGAGATCGGTGTGGGCACAAACATCGTTGGTCTGACTACCCGTCGAAGACAAGCGAAAGACTAAAACATGAAGAACACCCAGTCGGCTTCTGCAATGCCGATCCACAAGTACCGCCCGTATCACGAGCAGTTGGCCGTCGACCTGCCAGACCGCACCTGGCCCGGCAAGCGCATCACGGTGGCGCCTCGTTGGTGTTCAGTTGACCTGCGCGACGGCAACCAGGCGCTGATCGACCCGATGAGCCCAGAGCGCAAGCGCATCATGTTCGACCTGCTCGTCAAGATGGGCTACAAGGAAATCGAGGTTGGCTTCCCCTCGGCGAGCCAGACCGACTTCGACTTCGTGCGCAGCCTGATCGAACAGAACCTGATTCCGGATGACGTCACCATTCAGGTGTTGACCCAGGCCCGCGAAGAACTCATCAATCGCACCTACGAGTCGCTGGTCGGCGCGAAGCGGGCGATCGTGCACCTTTACAAC
>JANXTJ010000095.1 GCA_025352485.1 Salinibacterium sp. | reverse complement strand
GGTCGTCGGTGAACGACTTGTCCAACTCGACCGTGTCCGTCGCGATGCCGGTTTCGTCGTTGATGAGTTCGGCCAGACCGGCCAGGACTTCTTCGGTGGACAATGCCATTATTTTTCTCCTTGGGGATGTGATTCGACCGTTAGCCAGTTTAGGGGTGTGCGAGGCTCACCTCGCATGGGCTGGGGCTGCGATCGCCGTGTTGGCGGTGAATGTCTAGGGCAGAACGACAACCTGGGCGCCGAAGACGAGCCCTGCGCCGAAGCCGATCTGCAGGCAGAGGCCCCCGCTAAGTTCGGGATGCTCGGCAAGCAGCCGGTGGGTGGCGAGCGGAATCGAGGCGGCGCTGGTGTTACCCGTGGTCGCAATGTCGCGACCGATTAGCACCGTCTCGGGAAGCTTGAGCTGCTTGGCCAACTCATCGATGATGCGCATGTTGGCCTGATGCGGCACGAAGGCGGCGAGATCGGCTGCCTCGATGCCGGCAACTTCGAGAGCCTGTTTGGCGACCTTCGCCATCTCCCAGACCGCCCAGCGGAATACCACTTGGCCGTCTTGGCGAAGCGTGGGCCACTTGGCCGTTCCCTCCCGAAACTCGATGAGCGTGGAATCCATGCCGACGGCATCCGCCTTCGAACCGTCAGAACCCCAGACCGGAGCGGCGATGCCGGGCGTGTCGCTCGGGCCGATGACGACAGCCCCGGCGCCATCCCCGAGCAGGAACGAGATGCTGCGATCGGCGGGGTCGACGATATCGGAGAGCTTCTCGGCGCCGACCACGAGGGCATAATGTGCCGCGCCACTGCGGAGCAGGGCATCCGCCTGGGTGATGGCATAGCTGAAGCCGGCGCAGGCCGCGTTCGAGTCGTAGGCCGCCGCGGGGTTAGCGCCGACGCGATCGGCGAGCACCGCCGCCATCGACGGTGTCTGCTGCACGTTACCGATGGTCGCCACGATAACGAGGTCGATCTGGTCGGCGGGAATACCCGACTTGGCGATCGCCTCTTGTGCCGCATCGGTTGCCAGATCGACCGCCTGGATGCCGGCGGACGCACGGGTGCGGGTGATGATGCCGGTGCGTTGCTGGATCCATTCGTCGCTGGAATCGATCGGGCCGATGAGTTCCGCGTTGGGAACGACGAGGTCGCCCCTGGCCGCGCCATAGCTCAGGATGCGGGTGAACTCGACGCCGTGCGACTGGGTGAGGGTGGGCTGAGTCATGCGGCTGCTCCGTCGATCATGTCGAATGCCGCGGCCAAGTCGTCCGGGGTCTTCACCGCCACGCTCGGGATTCCTTTCAGCCCGCGCTTCGCGAGTCCGACGAGTGCCCCGGCGGGGGCGAGTTCGACGATACCGGTCACGCCGGCCTCCGCGAGTGATTGCATCGTCAGGTCCCAGCGCACCGGGTTCGACACCTGCCCGACCATAAGCTCGACGAAACGGCTTCCGCTCTCGACGCGCGAGCCGTCACGGTTCGTCCAGATCGGCACCGTCGGGTCCTTGGTCTCGACCCCGGTAGCGAAGACTTCAAGGGCGCCAACAGCCGGTTGCATGTAGCGAGTGTGGAAGGCTCCTGCCACCTGCAGCGGGATGACGCGGCTGCCCGCCACGGGATCCTCCGCAAGGCGGGCCAGAGCTGCCAGTGCCCCTGCCACCACGATTTGGCCTCCGCCATTGCGGTTCGCGGGCTGGAGACCGAGGTCGTCGAGGCGCTCGAGGAGGGCGGCCTCGTCGCCGCCGATGACGGCGGACATTCCGGTGGGCTCGAGGGCAGCGGCATCCGCCATGGCACGTCCGCGCACGCCGACGAACCCCATCGCATCGGTTTCGGAGAGGATGCCGGCGGCAACCGCTGCCGTGATTTCGCCGACGGAGTGGCCGGCCACGCCACCAATTTTGGCGCGGCCTTCGCCCGCGTGGCCGGCCACCCCGCCGGTTGTGGCGCGGCGCCCGTCGGCGAACAGCGCCACGAGGGTGAGCAGGCCGGCGGCCACGATGAGTGGCTGGGCGACGCGCGTATCGCGAATGGTGTCGGCGTCAGACTCGGTGCCGTGCGCGTGGAGGTCGATCTGCGCGACATCCGATAGCTCGGCGAGGTGCTCTTTCGCGCCGGGCAGCTCGAGCCATGGTGCGAGAAAACCGGGAGTTTGGGAGCCCTGACCGGGCGCGACGATAACAATCACCTGCCTAGTCTGCCAACGTTTGGGCGTCAGCGCTGGGGGCATCGGCCTAAGAACGCCCGCGATCGTTGTGAGATGCGGCAATACCGGTGCCCCGGGCAGAGGGGGGAGGGACAGGCGGGGCAGGGGCCCGGGCGGCCGCGGCCCCGGGCCGAGAGCTAGTGGCGCTTCGTGGAATCCGGGTCAGCGATTGACCCGACGATCAGCGCCGACTGCAGGATCAGCGCCTCACGAGCCCCCGTGGCATCCCAACCGATCACATCGCTGACCCGTTTGAGACGGTAGCGCACGGTGTTGGGATGCACGAACAGCTCCCGAGCAGTGGCCTCTAGTGAGCGCCCGTTGTCGAGGTAGCACCACAGGGTGGCCAGCAGGTCGGTGGAGTGCGACTGCAACGGCCGATAAATCTTGTTGATGAGGGTGGAGCGGGCCAGCGGATCGCCCGCGAAGGCCCGCTCGGGCAGCAGATCGTCCGCGAGGGTCGGCCGTGGAGCGTTGCGCCAGGAGCGCGCCACCGCGAAGCCGGCGAGAGCCGCCTTCGCGCTCTTGGACGCATCCACGAGGGAGGGCACTTCGTGGCCGAGCACGAGGTGCCCCGACCCGAATCCCGGCTCAAGATGTTCGGCAATGGTGAGGAACGGCATCGGCACGGCCGCCTCTGGATCATCGGGCGCCGCCGGCCGCGCCCGACCGATCACCAGCACCAGCCGGCTGCCCTGCACGCCGATGAGCACATCGGCGTCGAGGTGGCGCGCGGTGCGGCGCAGCTGGTCGACATCGAGCATCTTGGGGGCGGTTCCGACCAGTACGCAGACCTCGCCGTGTCCGTTCCAGCCGAGGGCCGCGATGCGTGACGGCAGTTCGTTGTCGTACTCCCCGCTGAGGATCGAGTCGACGACGAGGGCCTCGAGCCGGGCATCCCAGAGCCCTCGCGCTTCGGCCGCGCGCGCGTAGACGTCGGCGGCGGCGAAGGCGATTTCGCGGGAGTAGAGCAGGATCGCTTCGCGGAAGACGTTGTCGCCGTCTTTGACTCGCTCCTCGACGACCTCAACCGTGATC
>JANXTJ010000060.1 GCA_025352485.1 Salinibacterium sp. | reverse complement strand
CGCGGCCTGGATCAACGAGAATCCCGGCTACCAGGAGCTGCTCAGCCGCTGACCGCGTTGGGCTGTTCGGCTCGCGCTGGGCTACTCCGGGGCGCGGCCATCCGGAGCGCGAGGCGTGCCGGGGTCTCGACGCGAGCCGCGTCCATCCGGATCAGTAAGGTCGATCTTCACCTGGCCGTCGTAGATGCCCTTGTCGCCATCGCCGGTAACCGGTGCGGGCGCGGGAAGCACAGTCTGCCGATCGAGCTCAATCTGTGCCTCGTAGCGGCTCGCGTTGAACACCTCATCGCCCATCCCCATCGCGCCGCCGGAGGGGCCAGACGTCGTGCTCTTATTACTCAGGTCGATCCAGCCGAAATGCTGGGCAACGTAGAAGAGCACGCCGCCCACCACAAGGATGATCGGCAGGATCCAAGGTTCCACGCGTTAAGTCTAGGCGGGAGCCCTGCTGCGGCTCAGGGAACGCGGTGCAGCCACTTATCGGTGCCAAACTTCTCGACCACAAGCTGATGCGCCGCCGCATTCTCGGCCAGCGTGATTTCGCTGGGACTCAGGCCATAAAGCCCCCGGAAGGTCGCGACCATCTTGTCGATGACCTCCGCACGAGTGAGGCCGGTCTGGCGGCGCAGCGGGTCGACGCGCTTCGCGGCGCTTTTCGTGCCCTTGTCGCTCATCTTCTCCCGGCCGATGCGCAGCACCTGCACCATTTTCTCGCCGTCCATGTCGTAGCTCATGGTCACGTGGTGCAGCACGGCGCCGCTGCCCAGTCGCTTCTGTGCCGCGCCGCCGATCTTGCCGGTCGGGCTGGTGATGTCGTTGAGCGGAACGTAGCTCGCCTCGATGCCGAGCGCCCGCAGGGCGATGATCACCCATTCGTCGAGAAAGGCGTAGGAGTCGGCGAAGGTCATGCCCTGCACCAGCTCGCTCGGGGCGTAGATCGAATAGGTGATGACCGACCCCGCCTCCATGAACATCGCACCGCCGCCCGAGATCCGACGCACGATGTCGAAGCCGAATTTCTTCGCGTTGTCGAGGTCGACTTCGTTCCTGACCGACTGGAAACTGCCGATCACGACCGCGGGCTTTTCCCACTCCCAGATGCGCGGGGTCGGCTTGCGGCGGCCGGTACCGACCTCCTCGGCCAGAACTTGGTCGAGGGCCATCTGTAACACCGGATCGACCGGCGGCCCTTGGATGAGCTGCCAGTCGTAGTCGGCAAAGCTGGTGGCCTGCTGCAGAGCGCGACGGATGGTGGTGGCCACGGCATCCGCAGAAAAGCCCAGCAGGATTGCCCCGGCCGGAAGAGCGGCCGTGATCGCCGCCACGATGGTCGCCGGTTCAGCCTCGACGGCAAGCCCGTTGACCGCCCCGTTGATTGCCTCGAGCGCGCTATCGGGTTCGAGGAAGAAGTCACCGGCTAGCCGAAATTGCTCGATCTTGCCGTGCGCGACCTCGAGATCGACCACAACGAGCTTGCCACCAGGAACCTTGAATTCACCGTGCATGATTCGAGCCTAATCGCGGGTCGTGATGACCCTCTCGTCGAGCCACTTCACGAGGTCGGCGATGACCTCATCGCGGTTCGTCTCGTTGAAGATCTCGTGTCGCGCGCCGGGGTAGATGATCGCTTCGACGTCACTGAGGTGCGAGCGGGTGACATAGGTTTTCGCGAGCATGGCGATACTTTTTTCGCCGCCGAGGGTGTCTTCGCTGCCAATCATGATGAGCAACGGCACGTCTGCGCCAAGGTCTTTGGCAGGCCGTCCGAGCAGGCGCAGGGCGTCGGGGATGCCGAACAGCTGCATTGCGGCGGCATAGAAGGTGAGCGGGTCGTCGACGAACTGCTGGGCGACGGCCGGATCACGGCTGAGCCACTCGTTGCCCGTCGTGCCCAGGTGCTTGTGCTTCGCGTTGAGGTTGCCACCATTCATGAGAGTGAGCGACCGATACGCGGTTCCGGTGAGCACGACGGCGTCGTAGTCGCCGGCATTGCCGTTGATCACCATCTGCACCATGAGGGAACCCCAGGAGTGGCCGAGCAGAACGATCGGCAGGTTGGGGTGAGCGCCCTTGATCACGGTGGTGAACTGGCGAACGTCGGCAACGGTGGCGCGCAGCCCGCCCGGGCCGAGCTTGCCGAGCTTGGTGACATCACCATTGTTCTGGGCAAGCCCCGTCTGGCCGTGGCCCCTGTGGTCGTCTGCAAAGACGGTGTAACCGGCGGCGACCAGATCCTGTGCCACCTGCTCGTAGCGCAGCGCGTGGTCGCCCAGCCCATGCGTGAGCTGGAGGACGGCCTTCGGGTTCGGGGCATCCCAGACGTAATAGTGGATCGTCACGCCCTGCGGGTCGGTGAAAGTGTGATCGGTGTGTATTACCGTCGTGCCGGCCATGGAGCCTCCCTGCTCAAGCCCATCGTATTGCTCGGCCGCCCTCCCGCAATTTTAGTTAGCAGTACTAATGAGCTAGGCTAACTAATCGTGCCAGACCAGCAAGGAAACCCCCTCGACGATGACCTGCGGCTGGCCATCCTGCGCCTGAGCCGCCGGATGCGCCTCCAGCGCAGCGACGCCGACGTCACCGACAGCCAACTCTCCGTTCTTTTTGTGCTCCTCAAGGAGGGCCCGCAAACCCTCGGGTCACTGAGCGAACACGAGCGGGTCACGCCCCCCTCGATGAACCGCACCGTCAACTGCCTCGTCGACGCCGGCTTCGTCACACGTTCGAGCTCACCCGATGACGGCAGGAAGGTGCAGATCGACGCCACGCTGGCCGGCCTGGATGTGGCGCGCGAAACGAAACGTCGGCGGCAGGCGTGGTTCGCCCGCCAACTCGAGCAACTCGACGCGACCGAGCGCGCAACGCTCGATGCCGCCGCGCCGATCCTGCGTCGGCTGGCCGACTCATGAGCGCGATGTTCCGCTCGCTGCGAATCTTCAACTACCGGCTCTGGTTTCTGGGTGCGCTGGTCTCCAACACCGGCGCGTGGATGCAGCGCACTGCCCAGGATTGGATTGTGCTCACCGAGCTCACCAACCGGGATGCCGCGGCGCTGGGCATCACGATGGCGCTGCAATTTGGCCCGCTCCTGGTGATGGTGCCGTTCACGGGGCTCATGGCTGATCGTTTCGACAGGCGCAAGCTTCTGATGTGGACTCAGACGGCATCCGGAGCCCTCGCTCTCGGTCTCGGTGTGCTCGTGCTGTCCGGCACCGTGCAGTTGTGGCACGTTTACGTCTTCGCGCTGCTGCTCGGTATCGTGACGGCGATCGACGTGCCCGCGCGGCAAACTTTCGTTTCCGAGCTGGTGGACGACAGCAACCTTTCTAACGCCGTGGCCCTGAACTCCACGTCCTTCCAGAGTGCGCGGCTGGTCGGACCGGCGCTGGCCGGGGTGCTGATCGCCGTGATCGGCTCCGGTTGGGTGTTCATCATCAACGGGCTGTCGTTCGCGGGAGTGCTGCTCTCGCTGGTCTTCATCCGGCGGCACCAGCTGGTGGCCGCCCCTCGCTTGGCGAAGGCGCGGGGCCAGATTCGCGACGGGCTCAGGTATGTCGGCTCGCGATCCGATCTCGTGATTGTGCTCGTCATGGTGTTTTTGGTGGGCACCTTCGGCTTCAATTTCCCGATCTTCATCTCGACGATGTCGACCGTCGAGTTCGGGCTGGGGGCAGCTCAATTCGGGCTTCTGTCGTCGATCATGGCGGCGGGAGCCGTCACCGGGTCGCTGCTCGCGGCGCGGCGAGAAAGGGTGCGGCTCGCGGTCATCCTGGTCGCGGCTGGCGGCTTCGGAGTGGCCTGTGCGTTGGCCGCCCTCACGCCTAACTACGCGCTGTTTGCGGTCGTCTTGGTGCTGGTCGGGGCGACCTCCCTCACCATGATGAATACCGCGAATGCCTACGTTCAGACCACGACTACGCCGGCCATGCGCGGCCGCGTGATGGCGCTTTACATGGCGATCTTCGCGGGCGGCACGCCGATCGGTGCGCCCATCGTGGGTTGGGTCGCCAACACGTTCGGCCCGCGCTGGGCGCTGGGCATCGGCGCGGCATCCGGAATCGCCGCCATGCTGGTCGCGATGACCTGGCTCGTCGTGAGCAAAGGGATGCGGTTGGGGCCCTCTGGTGCATCGCGCTTCGGGCTTCGACTGCGCTTCGACGGCATCCCCGCGGATGACCGAGAGCTTGCCACCCAGGAGATCGCGATCGTGCAGGGCACCGCGCAACGAACGAGTTAGCTGGCGGGCGGTGCCAGCACGCCCCCGCGCCACCTGCGGCTCAGGCCTCCCGCGTGATCTCCACCTTCACGAAGAGGGTGGAGCCGAACGGGCCGGCATACACGCCGCGCAGCGGAGGCACGTCGTTGTAGTCGCGACCGCGGCCGACCAACACATGACGGTCGCCGATGTCGATGCCGTTGGTGGGATCGAAGCCGCGCCAGTCGTCGCCGCAGAACCACTCCACCCAGGCGTGTGATTCGCCGGCCACCGTCTCGCCGATCGCGGCATTCGGCTTGGGATGAAGGTAGCCGGAGACATATCGGGCCGGAACGCCGACGCTGCGTAGCGCACCCAGCGCCAGATGGGCGATGTCTTGGCAGACTCCCTTGCGCACCGCCCACGCCTCGGCCGCCGTCGAGTGCACGCCGGTCACGCCCTGCCGGTACTGCATCGCCGAGCCGATGGCCTTGCAGATCTCGAGTGCGGCCGCGCAGGCGTCATCCGACCGGTCGGCGATCTCCCGTGCCAGCGCGATCACGTCGTCCGGTGGCGCGGTGCGGCGGGTCTGCTTCAGCTGTTCCACCGTGTCGGTCGTGCGCTCCACGGCGAGCGCGAGTGCGTCCCAACCGATCTTCGCAGCGTCGTCGTGGGGGCGCGGTCGCACCTCCACCAGGCTGGTCGCGGTGAGCGACAACTCCTGATGCGGGGTGAGGATTTCGAACGAAGAAACCCGAGACCCCCAATAATCGACGTAGCTGTGCTGGCTGGACATCGGCAAGATCTCGAGGCTGGAGTGCAGCACGAGCTGTCCCTCTGCGGTCACCGGAAGCATCCGCGCTTCGTTGTAGGAGGCCGTCACATCGCCGCCGTAGTGGAAACCTGTCATGTGCTTGATGCGCAGGCGGTTCAACTTGTCTCTCCCACCCAGCTCGGTGCGGCGTTGGTGGGGAAGTAACGCTGCCGGATCGCTTCGGAGGCAGCACTGGTGGCGTGCTGCACGTTGTCCATGTGCATGGTCAGGTCCTCGAGAATCTCGGCAATCGGCCGGTACTCCAGCTCGCTGCGGATCTGGCCGAGCAGCCGAAGCCCCTGGTCGGACACCCCCACCCGATCGCTGCGTGGTTCTATCTCGCGCATGCAATTTTCGGCACGGCTGACCGAGAACAGGATGCTGCGCGGGAAAAGCCGGTCGAGCAGCAAAAACTCGGCGGCGTTCCGGGCGCTCGGCACCCCGCGATAGGTGCGCAGGTAGGCCTCGTACGCCCCGCAACTGCGCAGGATCGTCGTCCAGCTCGGCCCCGATGCTTCGGTGAGGCTGCGGGTGGCGAGCAGCCGCGCGGTCATGTCGGCGCGCTCAAGGCTGCGGCCGAGCATGAAGAACTGCCACGCCTCATCCCTGCTGGTGGCCGATTCGATGATGCCAACGGCGAGCGCAGAGCGTTCCCGAACCCAACCGAAGAATTCGTGCACCTTGTCGCTGGAAACCTTGCGTGGCATCCGGGCGCGCGTGGTGTTGAGGCATTCCCAGAGCTCGGTCGACACGATTTCGCGCGCCCTGCGGGCATTCTCGCGAGCGGCCCCCAGCGAGTAGGCGATGGATGCCGGCTCCGAGCGATCGACGGCGAGGATCGACAGCACGTCTTGGCGGGTGAGCTGGGAGTCGTCGGGAGCCTGCGCCCCCATCACGCTCAGGAGCGACCGGCAGGCGAGGTCTTCTTCGATCCACGGGTCTTCGAGGAGAAGCTGGAGGTGCACATCGAGGATGCGGGCCGTTCCGTCGCTGCGCTCGATGTAGCGACCGATCCAGAACAGCGACTCGGCGATGCGGCTCAGCATGGCGAATCCGGGCTGGCGTCGGCCAGAGTCTGCTGCTGCTGCTCCTGCTGGCCGTGACCGAGCGGGCGGTCCATCGGGCCGTGGTCGCGTAGCGCTTTGATCATCTCCGGGGTGATGGTGGAGACCGCTTCGGTGGCGGCGGCCTGTCCCGCGACGAGGCCTTGGATGCTGTGGCGCAGCACCTGAAGCGGGTCTTGCCCCACGACCCAGGTGTCTTTGGACCCGCCGCCCTGGGAGCTGTTCACGACCAGTTCGCCCTCGGGCAGCGCAACGCGGGTGAGGCCACCCGGGAGAACCCAAATGTCTTTACCGTTGTTGACCGCAAAGGGGCGCAGATCGGCGTGCCGGGGGCGCATCCCCTCATCCACGAGCGTGGGAATCGTCGAGAGCTGCACAACCGGTTGCGCGATCCAGCCGCGCGGGTCACGAATGAGGCGGCCTTTGAGTTCTTCGAGTTCCTGTGTGGATGCGGCCGGACCGATCACCAGCCCCTTACCGCCGGAGCCGTCCACCGGCTTAATGACGAGTTCGGCTAGGCGATCGAGCACCTCCTCCAGCGACGCGGGGTCTTCGAGGCGCCAGGTCTGAACGTTCGGCAGGATCGCATCCTCGCCCAGGTAGTAACGGGTGAGATCGGGCAGGTAGGTGTACACGAGCTTGTCGTCGGCCACGCCATTTCCGACCGCATTTGCGATCGTGACATTGCCGAGGCGGGCCGCGAGAAGCAGGCCGGGGCTGCCGAGCATCGAGTCGGCCCGAAACTGCAGTGGGTCAAGGAACTCATCGTCTACGCGACGGTAGATCACGTCGACGCGGGTGGGGCCCGCCGTAGTTCGCATCCACACCTTGCCGCCGGAGCAGAACAGGTCGCGACCCTCGACCAGCTCGACGCCCATCAGGCGGGCCAGCAGCGTGTGTTCGAAATAGGCGGAGTTGAAGACCCCTGGGGTGAGCACCACGACGTTGGGCTCCTCGACGCCCTCAGGAGCCGCGGCGCGCAGGGCATCCAACAGCTTGTGCGGGTAATCGCCGACCGGGCGCACCCGCATCGAGACGAACAGCTCGGGGAGGGTTTGCGCCATGACCCTGCGGTTGGAGATGACGTAGCTCACGCCACTGGGCACGCGCACGTTGTCTTCGAGCACGCGCCATGCGCCGGCCTCATCGCGGATGAGGTCGATGCCGGAGACCTGGATCCGCACGCCGTTCGCGGGCTCGATCCCGGCCGCCTCACGGTGAAAGTGGCTGGATGACGTCACCAGTCGGGCGGGGATGACCCCGTCTTTAATGGCATTCTGCGGGCCGTAGATGTCGGCGAGGAAAGCCTC
>JANXTJ010000057.1 GCA_025352485.1 Salinibacterium sp. | reverse complement strand
GCCACCTCGCGGAGCTCTACATGCACGGATGCGAGTGTGCCGAGGCGCCAGATTTTGCTGCCGATCTCGTAGTCGCCGTCGGCACCGCGCACGAGCGCCTCGTGGCGTTCGAGCTCGTGCACGAGTCGGTGCACCGTCGTGAGCGGCAGACCGGTACGACGGGCGACGGCCGCGAGCGACTGCCGTCGGTGGGTCTGGTCGAACGAGTCGAGCACCGCAAGGGCGCGGCCCATCACGGTTCTTGACGGCTCGCCCATGCTCGGAGTGTATCGATTCAGCTCGGGCCAGTAACTCGAGCCGGTCGAGCTCAACGGCAATTGTCACCGCCGCGCGGGTGAGGGTCGCGACGAGCCGGTTGACGTCGAGGCGAGCGAGGTGCGCGATCACCCCGACCGCTGCGACGCAATCACCATCCTGGATGATCGGCACCGAGATCGATCCGCTGCCCGCGGTCATCTCCTCACGTGTGACCGCGTAACCGCGCTCGCGAACCTCGACAAGGTCGCGTCGCAGCCGAGCCGGTTGGTCGATCGAGTCTCGTGTCGGCCGCGCGAGGCGTTCGGAGAGATACCGCTCAATGAACTCGGCAGGCTGGTAGGCGAGCAACACCTTTCCCACCCCCGTCGTGTGAAGCGGCAGGTGCCCGCCGGCGCGACTCACGGTCGGGATGCTCCGCTCCCCCATGAGTCGCTCCACGCAGAGCGCTTGACCACGATCGAGCACCGCGAGGGTCATGTTCTCGCCGGTCTCCTCATACAGGCGCGCCAAGGCGGGGAGCGCACTCTCGCGTAAGCGATCGCTCCGGGGGGAGTGTTGCGCGATCGTCTAGAGCGTTTTCCCCACCCGGTAACGACGGTCGTCGCCACGGTCGAGGAAGCCCGCGGCCACCAAGGTCGCCACGATGCGATGGCAGGAAGACGGCGGCAGCCGGGTGCGCTCGGCAAGCTCCTTGAGCGTGAGGGCATTCGCCTCCGGGCCGAAGCACCCGAGGAGCACCATGACGCGCTCGAGAACCGTCGTCGGCGCACCGGTTGCCGCGCGGACGGGACTCATTTCGACCTCCTCGATGCGGGTTGCTGTGCTCATACTTCCATTGCATGGAAGTTTTGCATTGCACGGTGCCGCGCGATAGCCCTGAATGGTGCAAGGCCTGTCGGCCCCCGAAGTCACTCGAACGAAGAGGTTCCCTCTGTCTACTGCCATTCGTACGCAGGTCGGTATCCTCGGCGCCGGCCCAGCCGGCCTGCTCTTCGCCCACGTTCTCCAGAAGGCGGGCATCGTCGAGTCACCCGCCGCCGAGGTGCTCGCACAGTCGGGAGTCTCCGATCGCATCTCGAATCAACCAGCACCACCGCGTGAAATGCAGAATGTTCAATACAAAGAAACCGTACGGTCGACCGGTCAAGCCCCTAAGTCATTCCCCCAAAATACGAAGGAGCAGTTTTCGGAGCGTGTCCAATTCATCTCGATGAAGAGTCTTCGTTAATTCGTCATTTGTCGTAATTACCAGAGGTCGGAGACCCTGAACCTCCGCGATTCCCGCCGCAGTCAAATTCAGCGCATAACGACGCCGATCGCTCTCAAGTACAAACCGTGATACAAGGCCGCGGCGTTCTAGGCGCGAAACGAGATCGGCAATCGTAGATCGGTCTAAGTCAAGTTCAAGCCCGAGGGCGCTTTGACTCGATCCCGGCAGCCTCTCCAAAACTGCTAAGGCGGCGAATTGAACGCTTGAGACCTCTGCCGAAACAAGTTCTTGCCACAATGCAGCGTGCCGCTGCTGCGCCCGGCGAATCAAGTGACCTGTGTACCGCAGCGGTTCGGGGACGTCGCTCATGAGGCCTCTAACAGGAAGCCCGAAAGGAAGCGATCCAACTCGCCAAAAGCACCAAGCGGGAGCACATGAGCCACGTACTGGTCAGGCCGCACAATTACGAGCACGCCGTCTGAGAGGCTGATTCCACGCTCGTCGTAGATGTTTGCTTCATTCTTCAAATCGAACGCAAAGGCCTTTTCGTAGTCACGGAGGGCGA
>JANXTJ010000005.1 GCA_025352485.1 Salinibacterium sp. | reverse complement strand
GTCACCCGAGAGTGTGACCGCCGACGCATGACCGCATTACGTGCGGAGATCAGGCTTCCGTGAAGTCGAGCGACAACGAGTTCATGCAGTAGCGGTCGCCGGTGGGGGTCTGAGTCGCATCGTCGAAGAGGTGTCCGAGGTGTGAGCCACAGGTGCCGCAGACCACCTCGGTGCGGGTCATGCCCAGCGATTTGTCGACCTTGAGCTCGATGGCATCAGGGTTTACCGATTCGAAGAAGCTGGGCCAGCCCGAGCCGGAGTCGAACTTCGCGCCGCTTTTGAACAGCTCAGCGCCACAGGCGCCGCAGTTGTATGCGCCCTGGCGCTTCTCGTCGAGGAGCGCTCCCGACCACGGGCGCTCGGTCGCAGATTCACGCAAAATCGAATACCGGTCGCCCAGCTCGGTGCGCCACTCTTCTTCGGTCTTTTCCATCTTGTACGTCATTGCGGTCTCCTTGAGATTCGGGGAAGAATTCTTTCTCCCTATTAAAGTGGTGTCCATGCCCGAATGTTCCCTTGTTGCGAAGCCGTGGAGCGAACTCACAACTGGCGAACTTTATTCGATCCTCAAATTGCGCACGGACGTGTTTTTTGTGGAACAAAAGATCGACGAAGAAGAGCTCGACTATCGCGACCTCGAACCGTCGACGGTGCACTACTGGATCGCGGATTCTGCCGGTCACGCCATCGCGTATCTGCGCGTGCTGTTCGACCCTGTCGCCGCGCATCTGGCCGCTCATCGCGTGCCCGGTCGCGTCGTCGTGCGTGCCGATCACCGCGGGGAGGGGCTGGCCCAACTGCTGTTCGAGAGGGTCATCGAGCGTTTCGGGGATGAACCGATGCTCTTGCACGCCCAGGAATATGTGGCGCCGCTCTACGAAAAATTCGGGTTTGCCATGTTCGGCGAGCCATACGTCGAGGCAGGAATTCGGCACATCTCGATGTATCGGCCGTAACAGGCGTCAGCCATACCGGCGCACCCGTGGCGCACCTGCGGCGCCTGAGAAAACCGGCGCCGACCAGCGTGCCCACGGGGGCGCAGCGACTCTCGGCCCTACCATTGGCTCGATCCTGGAGGTATGCAGTGGCCGCGCAGCCCGAGCCCGCGCACGACCCGGGCTTCGACCTGCCGGAGCGCGACGCCAGCATCCTCGCCTTCGAGCGACAGTGGTGGCGTCATGTCGGTGCCAAAGAGGATGCAATCCGCTCCCAGTTTGGGCTGTCGGCGGCCCGCTATTATCAATTGCTGAACGCCGTGATCGATGCTCCGGCCGCCGAACGGGTCGATCCCATGCTGGTCAGGCGACTGCAGCGAGCACGGGATGCCCGAACACAAGCTAGGGCTGCGCGTGCGTTTATGACGTCAGCCGATGGTGGCAATGACCTTCCCCCAGACAGAAACGATGACTGACCGATGGCCTCTTATCCCAAAGACCAGTTCGACCAGCTTCCCGCCGACCTGACACGCATTGGTGCACACCGCGCCCCCAAGAAGGGCGGCAGAGGGTGGATCGGGTTCGCGTGGGCCTTGCTCGCCACGGGCCTGCTCGTCTTCGGAGGCCTGTTCGGTCTGAGCAAGTTTTTGGGTATTGATGTCGGGCTGCCTATTTTTGCCGCGGCCCCGACGCCCACTCCGACGCCGACGCCTACACCGACGGCAACGCCGATCACCGATCCCAAGACGATCGACCCGGCCCGCGGTATCAAGATCACCATCCTCAATGGCACCCCGACCGTCGGTATCCAAGACACGGTGAGCACCTCGCTGACCACCGCGGGCTGGCCGATCGACAGTGCGGCGCTGGCTTCGCAGAAAGACATCGCCACCACCACCGTTTATTACTCTGACTCGAAGAATGAGGATGTCGCGCGCGGCCTCGTGCACGCGCTCGGCGTCGGCAAGATTCGCCTGGTCTCCGTCGACACTTTCCCGGGATCGCCGCTGACGATCGTGCTCGGGGCCGACTACCCGATTCCCACCCCGGCCGCTTAACGCGCCGGGCAGGCCCGACTCAACCGCGACCCGAACCGGCGTCATCCCCGGATCCCGGCCGCCATTTCTTGCCGTAGGCGCCGCGGCCGGCGATGCTTCCGCTGGCGCCCCATCGTCTTGCACTCGCCCCTATCGAGTGCTAATTTAGCTCTTGGCACTCGCAGAGTCAGAGTGCTAAAGAATTCATTTGTATGACGTCCGGGAGGGACGAGAAACACACATGGCAAAGATCATTGCTTTCAACGAAGAGGCCCGTCGTGGCCTTGAGCGTGGCCTGAACATCCTGGCTGATGCCGTCAAGGTGACGCTTGGCCCGCGCGGTCGCAACGTCGTGCTCGAGAAGAAGTGGGGCGCGCCCACCATCACGAACGACGGTGTCTCCATCGCCAAAGAGATCGAGCTCGACGACCCGTTCGAGAAGATCGGTGCCGAGCTCGTCAAAGAGGTCGCCAAGAAGACGGATGACGTCGCCGGCGACGGAACGACCACCTCGGTCGTTCTCGCCCAGGCCCTCGTTCGCGAAGGACTGCGCAACGTTGCCGCCGGTGCTGACCCGATCAGCCTGAAAAAGGGTATCGAGAAGGCCGTCACGGCCGTCATCGAAGCCCTTGTCGCTAACGCGAAGGAAATCGAGACCAAGGAAGAGATCGCGGCTACCGCATCCATCTCCGCCGGCGACGCCGAGATCGGCGCGCTTATCGCCGAGGCAATCGACAAGGTCGGCAAGGAGGGTGTCGTCACCGTCGAGGAGTCGAACACCTTCGGTACCGTTCTTGAGCTCACCGAGGGAATGCGTTTCGACAAGGGTTTCATCAACCCCTACTTCGTCACCGACCCGGAGCGTCAGGAAGCGGTCTTCGAAGACCCCTACATCCTCATCGTCAACAGCAAGATCTCGAACATCAAGGATCTGCTGCCCATCGTCGACAAGGTCATCCAGAGCGGCAAGCAGCTGCTCATCATTGCCGAGGACGTCGACGGGGAGGCTCTCGCCACCCTGGTCGTGAACAAGATCCGCGGCATCTTCAAGTCGGTCGCCGTCAAGGCTCCCGGATTCGGTGACCGCCGCAAGGCACAGCTGCAGGACATCGCCATCCTCACGGGTGGACAGGTCATCTCGGAAGAGGTCGGTCTGAAGCTCGAGAACGTGACCCTCGACCTGCTTGGTAAGGCC
>JANXTJ010000033.1 GCA_025352485.1 Salinibacterium sp. | reverse complement strand
GCCGCGCACCGCGAACTCGCCGCGTCGGGTCACCATGTCGACGCGCGAATAGGCGAGGTCGACGAGTTGCCGCCCGATCGCCGTGAGGTCGTAGCCCCGGCCGCTCGCGGTGAGCGTGATCGGCTCGAGGTCGGTGAGGTTGTTCGCCAGCGGCTGCAGGGCGGCGCGCACGGAGGCGACCAAGATGATTGATTTGCGGGGCGGCCCGTCGACGAGCTCAGCGGCCGCGGACCACGCCTTGACCGTGCGGAGCGCGTCGATGCGCTTGCCGACGGTTTCGGCGCTCGGGCTCAGTCGCTCGTGCGGCAGCGTCTCCCACGCCGGAAACTCGATGATCTGGGCATCCGTCACACCGGCGAGGGCGGCGGCGAGGGCCTCGGACTCTCGGCTGGTTGCCGTGATCGCGAGAAGCAGCTGCGGACCGCCCCGACGCTCAAGCAGACCCGCGAGCAGCGGTGCCCGCAGCCCGTCGACGAGCGAGAAATCCGCGCTGCTGGAGCGGGCGGCAAGTGCGTTCTCGAAAGTTTGGGCGCGCGCGAGCCCCCCGATTAACCGTTCGAGTACCACCGGCTCAGTCTACGTCGGGGCTTCGGTCGGCGCTGGCCGGGCATCGGCCCGATCGAGCGAACGCCTGACACTTCCGTCGCGTCAGGCAGCTCCGCCGGGTTAGGCGGTCTGAGTTGGCGCGAAGAAGTCCATCGTTTCCCGGAACGACGGGTCATGGGGGAACACCAGCGCGGCGGAGTGCTGCACGGCGGCTTCGGCAATTCGTTGCCAACTTGCGAATTCGAGTCCGGCATTCCAGACCACCGATGGCAGCACTCGGTCGGCGAGGGTCGCCGGGTAGGGGGGCGCGTCGCCGACGAAAATGGCAGCGCCGCTTTCGACCTGCACGATCAGCGACTGGTGCCCGGGGGTGTGCCCGGGCGTCGACAGCACCAGACACGTGCCGTCACCAAAGAGGTCGGCGTCGCCGTCGAGAAAATTCCAGCGCACCGCGCCATCAATTTCTGCCCGCACGTAGTCCGACCCGGCGGCGGGGTCCGCGTGCGATGCCGCGTCGTACTCGGCGCGCTGAACATGAATCGTGGCGGCAGGGAAGGAGGTGATGCTGCCCGCGTGGTCGTAGTGCAGGTGCGAAACGACCACGTCGGTAATTTGGTCGGGCGAGACACCGATTTCACGAAGCTGGTTCACCAGCAGTTGTGACTCGTCGACTTCGACCTCATACAACTCGGCGGACTGGCCGATCCAGGCTGCCGGGTTGTCCACCAGGTGCGCATTCGGTCCCGTCTCGAAGAGCAGAAGCCGCTCGGCCGACCGAAACAGGAACGCAAAGTAGGGGATGTAGACCCTCGTGCCGGCCTGTGGATGCTGCACACCGAAGAACGCAAAGTCGGTCCACTCGCCGCCGCAGTAAAAGCTATCGACCTTCACGGCGTCGCCGCTCTCGCGTATCCGTCACTCCACCGGTCGGTCATACCGCCGTCAGGCCGCCATCGACGAGCAGGGACGATCCGGTAGAAAAACTCGAGTCATCACAGGAGAGAAAGAGTGCGGCCTTGGCAATCTCGTCCGGCGTCGCATACCGATCGAGGAGATGAGCGGCCTGGTCTGCCCGCACCGCTTGCTCGTACGTCGCCCCGCCCGAAAGTCGGCCGCGAAGCCAGTCCTCTTGCATGGGGGTGTCGGTGGATGCCGGGCACACGCTGTTCACGCGGATCCCCTGCGCAGCGTGGTCGATCGCGAGCGCCCGAGTGAGAGCGACGATGGCGCCCTTAGTCGCGCAATAGGCCGCCCACTGCCGATCCCCCACGAAGGCATTGACCGACGCGGTGAACACCACGGTACCGCCGCCGGCGTCAGCGATCTGAGGAATTGCATACTTGGCGAGCAGGAAGTTGCCCGTCACGTTCACGCGCCAAATCTTCTCCCACTCCTCGAGGCTGGTTTCCGGCGCACTCTTGTACACGCCGATACCGGCATTGCCCCAGACGAGGTCGAGCTTGCCAAAGTGACTGACCGCCGAGTGCACGGCCTCCTGGATCGTTGCGGGGTCGCCCACGTCACCGACGACCAGAATCGCCGCACCGCCGGCACTTTTGATCATGTCGACCGTGCGGAGACCCTCCGCCTCATTGTGATCAACCGTGACGAGCCGGGCACCATTGCTGGCAAACTTCAGGGCGCCCGCG